>PLHN01000445.1 GCA_003139975.1 Acidobacteriaceae bacterium | reverse complement strand
CGCCTGCGTGGTTCTTTGCGAAGATGCGGGGCAAGAAAACGATCGTTAACTATCGCAGCGGGGAAGCCCGCGATCACCTGCAACGCTTCCGCTCCGGCAAGTTTGTTCTCGCGCGCGCTGAGCGGATCGTCGTGCCCTCCGGCTATCTTGTCGACGTCTTTCGCGAATTTGGACTGAGCGCGGTTGTGGTTCCGAACCTGGTGGATCTGTCGCAGTTCCGCTATCGCGAGCGCAAACCGCTCCGCCCGCATCTTGTGTGCACGCGCGGCTTCCATGAGTACTACTGCATCGACAAGGTGGTGGCAGCGTTCGCTCAGGTGAAGCAGGAATATCCTGAAGCTCGGCTTGAGCTGGTTGGCGGCGGCGCGCTCGAAGTGGACGTGCGCCAGTTGGTCGCGGAGCGCAAGATCGCAGACGTCAATTTTATGGGCGTAGCTTCACGCCAGCAGATTGGCAAGCATTACGACGACGCCGACATTTTCATCAATGCTTCATGGCTCGACAACATGCCGGTTTCAGTGATCGAAGCGTTTGGGGCCGGCACGCCCGTCGTGACTACATCGCCCGAATCTATGCCCTACCTGGTCGAACACGAGCGCACCGGGCTGCTTTCGCCAGTGGGTGACGAGATGGCGCTGGCGGCCAATGTGATTCGCCTGATGCGCGAACCGGAATTGGCCGCGCGGTTGGCGGCGAACGCCTATGAAGAATCGCGCAAATACACGTGGGAAGTCGTGCGCGGGCAGTGGGTGAAAGCGTATCGAGAAGTGCTAAGCGATTGACGGCTTCACTTCACCGCGCGTACGCAGGATAGCTGGTCGGAGGCTATCCAGTTTATCAAGCCGTTGCGGGCAAACTTATCGCTGGCGCGGCAGAATGCTCCTTGCGGGAAGAAGCGTTCCACGGCATAACATCCCCAAGCATGACAAACCCAGTCATCCAACTGCAATCCGTGAGATTGCATCAGTTTTGACCAGCTGCCTTTGCGATAGCGGCGATGCTGGACTTTCGGAAAAGGCTGGGCAGGAGGTTGCGCGCCCCCCAGCATGCGTCGCACGACGCCGATCGCGGGGCGGACCGCGAAACGAGTGCGAACCAGGGCGCGATCCAGGTAGAAAAAAGGGCAAACGCTGCTGGGTGTCGTGATAACAGCGAAACCTCCGGGCCGGAGCACGCGGTGCATTTCGGAGAGCGCCGCGTCGTCGTTGGCGAGGTACTCAACTACGCCGAGGCAAACGATGCCGTCAAAGAAATTATCGGGGAAGGGGATTTTTTCGATGTCGCCCACCTGGTAACGGTCCTGGTTGTAGTTGGTGCGGGCGTACTCGACCATGCCCGCCGACAAGTCCGTACCCCAAGTGTCGTAGCCGCGGCGGGCCAATTCGGCGGCGAGGTGGCCGGTGCCGCAGCCGACGTCAAGAATTTTCGATCCTTTGGGTAGGCGGGCTTCGATCAGCTGGATTGCGAAACGGCGCCGGGAAACGAAGTTTTGGGCGGTCAGCGTGGCCGGCGCCGGGTCGTCGTAATAGCGAGCCCAGTCGTCGACGGTCTGTGTAAATAGATCATTAACTTGTTCTTTGGAACTCACGTCGTCCTCGTCCTGATATCTATAGGGTTATACGAACGATACAGATGTAACGTATTGATTGTAAATAAGTTATATTCGATGGTGCGCATGCTGATTTCTCGTCGACTGGCTGGCCAAACCCCCAAAACCGTATGCTATCATGAATATTCGCCGTGGCGGCCGTAGGAGAGCCGAGAGAGTGCTGGCATCGAAATCCAAGCGCTGGTTAAAGAAGGCGCTTGTCGGTAGTTCCATTCTTCGCCTAGCCAGCCGTTTAACACCCCCGAGCGCCGCCATTTTGGCCTACCATTCGGTCGAGGAAACACCCCAACTCACCGATCCCATCTTCGGCGCCTCGACGTCGCGGGTCCAGTTCGAGAACCATATGAAGACCCTGGCGCGGAAGTTCCGGCCAGTGAGCCTCGATGAAGTTCTCCAATTCGCCCAGGCGGGCCGCCAACTTCCTCCGGGTGCCGTTGCCGTGACCTTTGACGACGGCTTTGCCGACAACTACGAATTGGCCTTGCCGATTCTCAACCGCTACGGTATTCCCGCCAGCTTTTACATTATGGTGAATGCGGTAGAAAACGGAACGTTACCTTGGTACTGTCGCCTGCGTTTCGCGTTTCATGCGACAAACAAGATGGAGTGGAAGGACCCGGTGAACGGGCGGACGTTCCGGCTGGACGTACCCGAAGAGCGGAGAGTGGCTTTGCAGTTAGCCTGGGACACGGGCGCCAAACTTACGGGGAGCGTGCAGGACCGATTCATAGGCGGGGTCGAGGAAGCGTTGGGAACCGAACCAGCGAACGCTCCTCATGGTTTCATGATGACGTGGGAACAAGTTCGAGGCTTGCGGAAGGCGGGGCACACGGTTGGGGCGCACACTCTTTCGCATCCAAATGTGGCGCAAGTGAGCGTCAGCGAAGCCCGGTCTGAGATCGTTGAAAGCAAAAGACGGCTCGAAGAGAAGCTGGGCGAAGCGATCGAACATTTCTCCTATCCGCACCCGGCGCTCAATCCCTGCTGGTCGAACCAAACGCTGGAGCTGACACGAGAAGCAGGGTATAAATCGGCTGTGCTGACCACCTCCGGGCAGGTGCGAGCGGGCGACGAACCGCTTGCGCTCAAGCGCATTAATACGCCGTCGGACCTCGTCCAGTTTACGTTAAACCTGCAGCGCACTTTCGCAGGACGGTAGGACGGCCGCGCCGTTGGAGACCGATGAAGCTTCACCATATTGATTTCAAAGCGGCGAACTGGAGCCTGCTTGACAGTTTCGAGGATCGCACGGTCTTTCAGACCCGTGCCTGGCTCGAATTCGTGGAGGAAGCGCAGAGCGCGACGCCGGTTCTGGCCGAAGTGCGCGAAGGAAGCAATGTCCTCGGATACTTTACCGGGCTGACGTTCTCAAAATTCGGCATGAAGGTGCTGGGCAGTTCCTTCCCCGGTTGGACTACGCCCTACATGGGCTTCAACCTGAAGCCTGGCGTCTCGCGCCGCGCCGCGCTGGAAGCGCTGGAGAAATTTGCGTGGGACGAACTGAAGTGCCTCCACATGGAGGTCTCCGATCCGAACTTTTCGTTTGAGGACGGCGAGGCGCTGGGATTCAAAGCTGAGCACTATGCCTCGTACCGCACGGACCTGACCAAGCCTGAGGAAGAGTTGTTTAACGGCATGGACAGCGCTTGCCGCCGCTGCGTTCGCAAAGCAGAGAAGAGCGGCGTGACGATTGAAGAGGCGCACGATCTCGCGTTTGCCGACGAATACTACGAGCAACTGAAAGACGTTTTTGCCAAGCAGGGGCTGGTGCCTACCTATTCGGTAGAGCGGGTGCGGTCGCTGGTGAAACATGTTGGACCCAGCGGCAACGTGTTGCTGATTCGGGCGCGTGACCCGGAAGGGAAGTGTATTGCGACTGGAATCTATCCGGGCTTCAACAAGATTGCGGAGTTCTGGGGAAATGCAAGCTTTCGCTCGCATCAAAACCTGCGGCCCAATGAAGCCTGTCATTGGTATGCCCTCCGTTACTGGAAGCGGCGCGGCGTGACCGTCTATGATTGGGGAGGCGAGGGCACGTACAAAGAGAAGTACGGTTGTGTTCCGCATAGCGTGCCCTGGTTCACGAAATCCCGCTACCAGATTGTCGGCGCCCTGCGCGATGAAGCGCGCAACATGTTCGCGCGCAAACAGAAGTTTCTCGGATGGCTGCAAGGAGAGCACAAGCGGCGCGAGGATACGGCGGCTGAGTAAGGAGAAAGTATGTTGATCAAGAGGGGTATGAAGCATTTGTCGCGCGTGAACGATGTGATGTTCCGGAGGCTACGCATCGAGCGCGACATCACGATTTTTCCTGACGACGTCTTTTTGACTTCATTTCCCCGCTCTGGAAATACCTGGACACGTTTTCTTGTCGGCAATCTTGTGCATACGGAACAGGCAGTCACCTTCCTGAACGTGGAACGGCTGGTTGCCGATATGTACAAGCATGGAGACCACTACCTGCGACATTTGCCCAGACCCCGCATCCTGAAGAGCCACGAAGTGTTCGACCCGCGGTACAAGAAAGTTATTTACATTGTTCGGGACCCGAGAGACGTTGCCGTGTCGAATTTTCATTGGGAGATGAAACAGAGATCGTTCGGCGACCAGCTTCCGATCCAGGACTTCTTGCCTCCCTGGATTGAAGGCAAGATCTGGGACCGCCTGGGAAACTGGGGAGACCACGTTACAAGCTGGTTGAGCACTCGAAGCGGCCGGGACGGGTTTATTGTGCTGCGGTATGAGGACATGATTGAAGATCCGGCGCGCGAACTGGTGAAGGTCGCTAACTTGCTTGGCATTGAGCCGACCAAAGAGCGGCTCACGCGGGCCGCCGAACTGAGTTCGGCCGATCGCATGCGCCAGCTAGAAGAAAAGCAAGGCAACAAGTGGGTGCAAACTCGCTACACACGGCAGGATAAGCCGTTCGTCCGCAAAGCTTCTTCTGGTGGTTGGAAAGCCGTGCTCCCGCCCCAATCGGTGGCGCAGATTGAAGCGGCTTGGGGCCATGTCATGATTTCTTTAGGTTATCAACTGTCTTCGGAAACGCCGAACCAGGCGACGTTGGTGCAGCAGGAGAAATAATCGTCGTCAGAAGTTCGCGGGCAGTCCGTCGCCGTCGGCACGCGTGATGTGAAGCGATAGCCGAGTTTCTTCCAATGGCTGCAGTAGTTCCGTCAGTTTCTTGGAGGCTGCAAAGACGAAGGTCGAGGGGCCTTTCAGGAAGCCGCCGCTCTCAAAAGCTCGACACCACACCTGATGACTCTGATTGGAGACGATCAGATCCACGCCGTCCTTCTCGAGAGCTTGAGCCGCGGCCTGAACGACAGCCGCGGCATTTTCCGGTGCGGCCCAACAATCCACGACCGAACCGACTCGCATCCGACCGAACTTGGGATCCTTGCGCCGCTGTCCGATAATTGCCCAACCGATGGCACTGCCTTTCCGGCTGACTCGCAAGCGTTTAATGCTGGTAACGTCGGCCCGATACAGAAGTCGCAGTGTCTTTGCGTCCCGCACCGCAGCCATGCTGACGATGCCATTTGCTTTATTCCAGATCTCATCGGCCCACTCTGAAAATTCGGGGATTTCCTCAGCGACAAAATCAAGTGTGCGACCGCGGAGCTTCGATGCTTCTTGAGCCGACTTGATGGCAAGCCACCCAGTGCCAGTGACGGCAGCCATACTCATCGCCAGTGCGCGCCATCGCGTCTGGCGCAGGGCTTGCATCTCCAGGAGAAACCTGTAGGGATGGACGACACGAAAATAAAATGGAATGGGAGTCAAACTGAAGCCGAGCACTTTGAGCATCTTGGCGATGGGCCGGTCCGAGCCACCCATGCCGAGGGCGTAAAGAAATGGCTGGCGCGCCAAAGCGTCGCGCGCGAGGAGCGCGCCAACGCTTGCGTACTTCCGATCAATAATTCCCTCAGACAGCGGATGATGGTAGCACGCCACTTTGTGCATGCCCTTTCGGCGGACGAGAACCATCTCCTGTTTCAGGCCATAAGCTCCTCGGACTGACGAACCCTCGACCGCGACGAAGAACTCGTTCCACACCGGGTTGTTGTTGGCCGGAGGCAGCCAGCGCGGAACGGAGCGCTGAGAAAAAACGAGATCAGGGTCACCCGAGGATTGCTGAAGCCGCCGATTGAATTCCTGGACGGCCGGCTCATGCTCCTGGCGATAAGGTTCGATGACGATGGCCAAGAACTACCTCGGAGTGGCTTGGAGTTTGCTTTCGATGAGCTTGGCCGTGTCGCCGATGGACTTCATCTGCTCGATTTCTTCGGGAGACAGTTGCATCCCGAACTTTTCCTCCAGTGCGAGCACCAGGTTGAGATGCTGGACGGAGTCCCAGTTTTCGAGGGTCTCGGGCGAAGAAGTCGCGGTAATACGATCCGCGGGAACGCCGAAGAGATCGGATGCCATGGTCCGAATCTGATCGAAAACAGCGGGGTTCAAACGTGGCCTCCGTTCACCAGGGATTCGTTTAGCGTGGATCAGTTTACGGTGATTAGTTTAACCCACTTCGGAAATGCCACTTCCTGCCGGGTAAGATCGAAGGCCCAGAGCGAGCCGTTGGCGTTCTGCTCGACGAGCTCAAATTGATGCTGCGGATAGAAGTCCCGCGCCGGGGCATTTTTCCTGGTCGGCAGGAACCATCCTACAATCCGCCTGCAACCGCGCTCGGCTGCGCATTTCGCGATATGCGCGAGGAGTGCGGTCTCGACCGTACGCCCGATGACGCGGCAGCTCAGAAGAAACGTATCCACCTCGCATTGCCCGCCCTGGTCGTGAGCGATAGCGACACCCACCACACCGTGATCGCCAAAACGGTCGCGCACTCGGATGGAAAATATGTTCCAGCCGGGCTGGTTCGCCATTTCCGCAATTTGTGCCTCGCTATAGCGGCGCGTGGTCAGATTGAACTGGTTGGTCTTTTGCGTCAGTTGCGCGATACGCGCGAGCGTGAGGTCGGATACGGGGCTGAGCTCGGCTTCCTGCTCCAGGAAGCGAAAGAAGTCTTCCTTCGACTGGAAGCTGTGTTCGGCATCGGCACGCTGTCGCTGCTCGGCATACATCGCGGTGCGTTGCTGGTCTTCGGCGGAAAGGGTGAGGCGCTCGAAGACCGGACAATCGCGCACGATGGCCGCGTACTCGGCTGGGTTCTGAGGAACGTCGATGACCGTGACTTCCGGCAAGGCCGCGCGCACCTGCTCCCGCTCGAAGGGATTGTCGTCCAAAAAGGCAAGTGAATCGGTGCCGATATTGAGTTCCTGGGCGATCTCGCGGATGTTCTGAGATTTGTCGCCCCAATTGATACGTACCGCGGCGAAGTGGGTAGAGCGCAGGAGCATGCCAGGATGCTTGTCGAGGGCCTCCATGGCGTCGTCCAGGTTGTTCTTACTGCAGATGGCAAGCAAAATTCCCCGCCGCGACAGATCGAGCAGGGCGCGCTGCAAAGCCTGAAAAGCCGCACCGGGATGCTCGGGACCGATCTTGATGCCGGTCATCCCATCTTCGCCGATAATCCCGCCCCAAAGCGTGTTATCGAGATCGACCACTAAAGCCTTGGCCGTGCGGCCGCTCAGAGGCACAAGAAAGCGCATCCACTCGCGAGCCATCGGAAGCAGATTCTCGGCCGAGATGGGCAGGCGCGCCATCAGCCATTTGCGCTCGTCGTGCCAGTGCTCGCTGCCATAACGCGCGACCAGTCCCTCATAATCGAGCACATAAACGCCCCGGTGGCTTCCGGCAATTCGGCGCAGTTCCGAGTTGATGTGGCGGATGAGCCCCGATTGCCCTGTTTCCGATTGCCCGTCGACCACGCCGAGACTCGGACGGGCCGGACGTTCAAGGGAGTGGATTATGAGCGCAGCTTGACTGTGCTGGCGAAACGAATTTATCCACTGCTCGTAACCGCTGGCGACGCGGTGTGCGGCTTGGCGTGCCGCTTCAGGCGCGAGATCAGCGAACTGGTGCGTGAGTTCGGGCGCAACATCCTCGGTCCGAACCGCGAGCACAACGGCGTTTGGAGCGAAGCGGTACAAAGAACTCTTGGCGTCGACAAAGTCCTGCACGTAGGTGTTGAAGTCGCCTATGTGGACCTCGAGATCGATACCGTAGGCGAAGGCTTCAGCACGCAAAGGAGGTACGATCGGCTCGACCGTGAACGAGCGCAAGATGGCGAGCTTGAATTTCGTCAGCGGGAGCTTGTCGCGAAGCTGGTCAGCGCGGGAGCCGACGAAGGCGGCCGTGGCCGATCCGGGTTCGCGGCGCCAGAGTTCGGCTAGTCGTCTGGATGCCGCTTCAATTGCACCTTCTGCGAGAAGGCGATCCACTTCTGTGCGCAAATTTGCCGGATTATGCTCTTGGGGCATGGTCAACACCGACTTGCACCTTGCGAGGCTCGTCCGTGAGTTCCAGCGCGGAAACATTCGCGAAGCGGCCCACCGGTGTATTCAATTTGAGCCAGAGCTTACTGCCAAGGAACGCGGGATAGATCGCGCGCATGAGAGATGCGCGGAAGCTGATGTACCGCTCGGCGGCGGGGATCGAAAGTTCGTACTTGTTTTCCTGCAGACAATCGCCCACGGTAGATTCAATGGCGGCGACGTTCAGCTTCGACAGACGTTCCTTCCAGCGTCCCAGAGGATTGATCTTTTCCTTGGCGGCCTCCTCCCGAAAGGAAGAATTTGTCTTGGAGAGGCTGCCGAGACTGGCCTGCTGAATCCGATCGTGGTCCAGATTATGGTCGATGAAGCCACCCAATCTGGCGAGAGTTTCGCGCGGGCTGGTAATCAAGTCTTCGTATCGGATTTCGACGTAATCGGAGGGAAACAGGCGTCCGGCTTCGCGTCCCCGACGCACCATCCATTGCCAATAGAGCGCGGTTGCAACCAGGCTATTGGTTTCACTGCGATCCCAGGGCAGGGGCTTGAAGCCTCCCATTTTCTTGAGCGAGAGGGCGATGTCGCGGCCGTCGCGAATGATGTGCACGAAAAGAGCGTTCGGAATGTCCCTCTTCACGTGACGAAAGTGCAAAACGTTATCGGGATCGTAGAACGCCCAGCGACTGGCGCCTTGATGCTGCGAGACCGAATCCAAGACCACGCGGATGAAGTCTCCGCCGTTGCGGCACTCGTTCACGATGCGGGAGGAGAACTGCTCTGCTTCCAAGCCGGTTCGACGAAATCCCTTGCTGCGAAGCCACGTGGCAACGATCTTTTCGCGATTGGCGCGACTCGACATCGATCCATACCGGGGGATCAGGATCTTGTAGATCGGCAAGTATCCACGATAGATGGCAAATCCACCGGAGGACAACAACATGTCGTAGAGGAGATTTGTCCCAGAGCGATGGCAGCCCATCACAAAGACAGGGGATTTACTGCGCTCACTTGGATTTGGCGAGGACAAGCTAACAGAAAATCTTACCACGCACGATTCGGGGAACCGTTCGCGGCGCTGCGAAAGCGCGGGTTACTGAAGTCATCTGGTTGTTGGCGTTCAGTGGGGCCATTTGCCTTTGATGGGAAATGGCTCGATGCGGAATGGGTTGCTGGTTCTAGAAGTCGCGGCACTTTTGTGTGCGGCACGCCCGATCAGAGCAAAATATCCTCCGTGCTATAGTTCATCTTGGGGAGCTTACCCACCAATTGCTATGGGCCCTAGCCACAAATTATGCCTGCATGCGCGGGTTCGCGCTGCAGCCGGGGAGTAGCCGGCAATGGCCGCCTCGATGGACCGCGGATCTTCCTGGGGCCGCAGACTCTTAGCTCTCACTTGCCGCTTGCGCGGCGCTGACCTGCTAGGCAAGCTCACAGAGATCGAGAAGGCTCCTTTCCGCTCGCCCGAGGAAGTGCGCGAGAGTCAGTTCCGTGATCTGTGTACTTTGTTGGCACATGCAGAAGCTCGCGTGCCCTACTACCGCGGTCTGTTCCGCCGCCTTGGAATTCGCAGTCAGGACATTCGCACATGGGATGATTTCGTCCAGCTTCCGATCCTGACGAAAGACATTATCCGCGAACACCAACGCGATCTTGTGCGTGAGGATGTGCCGCTCGAAACGCTGTCTCCCCATTTCAGCGGGGGATCGACCGGCGTCCCCCTGAAGTTCTTTCGCAGTGCGGCGTACATGGTAGCGAGCGATGCGGGCACTTACCGCAACCTCCAACAGTGCGGATGGCGTCCCGGAGAGATGATCGCGTTCTTTTGGGGGGGCAACGACAAGCTCTACGCCATGTCACGTGTGGAATTTGAGCTGCGCCAGTTCGCCCGGCGCCAGTACCAGTTCGATCCGTTTTTTGCCGGCGAGAAGGATATGGAAAACTGGGCCCGCGTGTTCGCCAGGATCCGGCCGCGCGTGATTTTGGGATATGCCTCGACCATCGCCCGTTTTGCCTCATTTCTGGAGAGCAGAGGACAGAGAATCGGCGGGATCAAGGGAGCATTCACGACTGCGGAAAAATTGTACCTTCCGCAGCGTGAGGCGATCGAGCGCGCATTTGGGTGCAAGGTTTTTGACTGCTACGGATCAAGCGAGGTGCAGAATATTGCCGCCGAGTGCCCGCAAGGCAAAATGCACGTCAATGCCGACTTCGTAGTGATCGAAGAAGATAGGGCGGGGAGCGACGGGCCCCGGCCGTTTCTGCTCACTTCGTTGCAGAACTTTTCTATGCCCTTCATTCGTTATCGCAATGAAGACTGCGGCTATCTCTCGCAGGAGGCTTGCTCGTGCGGCAATCACTTCCCGTTGATGCGGCTGGAGATCGCTCGCACCAGTGACAACTTCCTGTTCCCGGGAGGACGGGTGGTGCACGGAGAGTTTTTCACACACTTGATGTATGGCAGTGACGGGATTGTGACCTTCCAGTTTCACCAGACGGCAGTGGACGAGATCGTGCTGTCGATTGTGCCCGGGCCGGGCGATGCGCAAGCGCGGGAGGAGAAGATTCGCGAATCCATCCGGCAGATCCATGCGGTTTCGCCGGGACATCCGGTTCGGGTCGAGGTGCGAGAGGTTGAAGCCATTGCGCTGTCTTCGGCCGGCAAGTATCGTTTTACCCGCTCCGACGTAAACGCAACGGGCACGCCTGTCGAGTGCCAGAC
>PLHN01000130.1 GCA_003139975.1 Acidobacteriaceae bacterium | reverse complement strand
GGCGCGAGCAGATCCACCACCACGCGCGCTACCGGCGGCGTCTCCTGAAACTGGTTGGCGCGCAGCGTGCTGATGCGGTCGGCCTGAATTTCGATCCGCTTCTCCGCCATGTCGATTCGCGCATTCGGCAAATCGATCACCAGCCGGGTTGGATCGTTGATGAGCTTGATCTGCGGACGGAGGGGCAGCGTGGAAAGTATTTCCACGGCTGGTCCATCCTCTTCTTGGACGATGCGGAAACTCTTGATCGCAGCAACCTTCGCCGGAAGCGCCATGGAAACCGTGCGTGTCTTCGGAGCAGCTTGGGAATGGAGCGGCGCGGCTACGAACGCCAGGGCGGCCAAAGCCAACGCCGGCATAGCAAACGCGAGCCTGGCAACTCTGAGCCACGACAGCTCTGTGTGCAGTTCGGCAAACCAGCAGGCAGTGCCACACGGCACTCGCCTGAAATCGCGATTCGGCGGGCAGTAGTTCAAGTCAGCGCTCGGGTGTTTCTTCCAACATACCATCCGCGCTCGTCTCGAAAAAGTACGGTGGTAATCACCACCTCGGCGCTAGGTGCCGTCCCACGAGTTCCCTAAATAAGTCTGTCATCCGGACCGAAGCGCAGGCGAAGCCAAGCGAAGTGGAGGGACCTTGTGTTCTTTTCCTTAGGCGGGTGCGTGCATGGCCCGGCGTTCGTGCTACTTCATCCCTGTTGTTTCCGCCTCGCCCTGGCCCTCGGTGAGGAATTCATATTCCTCGATCACGGCCGCAACCGCCATCTTCCCGGCCGGCACGCCCGCTTCAACGCGCACCACGCGCCCCTTGCAGCGCACCCGGATGCTCTCCGTCAGCGTGATCTCGGGCGGAAGCGTCAACGTGAAGTCGATGGGAGAACCCGCCTGAATGCCGGACTCTACAAAGAAGCAGATTCCCCGCGCACTTACGTCGCGCGTCTGAGCCTCGTGTGCTTCTTCGCCTTCTGCGTAGCGCACGCTCACTGGCAAATGAAGGGCAAAACGTCGCGTGGACCGTTTGTCTTTTTCTTGGGTGTCGGCCATCGAACCTCCGGGAACTGCTTGTAAGCATGGCGATAAACCAACTCCGGTGTCAAGGCTCCGCCCTGGAGTAGTGGGCCAGGCTGGGCTCGTCTCCCCCGCTGTTGGTGCCCTGACATCAATAGTCTGAATTCCGCGCCCCAAGCCGTAGAATAATCCCGTGGTCTTCGTCCTCGATAACTACGACTCCTTTACCTACAACCTCGTGCAATACCTCGGCGAGTTAGGCGCGCGCGTCGAGGTCCGCCGCAACGACGAAGTCAGCATCCATCAAATCGAAGCACTCGGGCCCCAGCGCATCGTAGTTTCTCCCGGCCCGTGCACGCCACAGGACGCCGGCATCAGCATCGAGCTCATCCGCCATTTCGCAGGAAAAGTCCCTGTGCTCGGCGTCTGCCTCGGACATCAAGCCATCGGCGCGGCTTTCGGCGGCCAAGTCGTGCGCGCCAAAACACTCATGCACGGCAAAACAAGTTCGGTCGAGCATGACGGCCGCACGATTTTTCGCGGAATCCAATCTCCTCTGACCGCGACCCGCTATCACTCGCTCATCGTCCGCGAAGAAGACCTGCCCCCCGATCTAGAAGTCAGCGCCTGGACTTGCGACCGCGACGGAACCCGCGTAATCATGGGACTGCGCCACCGCAATTTCCCTGTCGAGGGCGTCCAGTTCCACCCCGAAAGCGTCCTGACCAGCGACGGCAAACGGATGATTGAAAACTTTCTACGGCTCTAGCGGACTACGTATTTCCACGCCACAACGATCACCACTAGGACGGCTCCTGCTACATAGGCCCAAGCGCGGCCTCGTTGAAATGTTTCGTGATCGATCATTGAATCACCCCGTAACACTGAGATTACTATGTCACAACACCAATGCCGATGCCAGCCGGACCCACCTAAGCGTATCCCCAACCTTGCTTGACACCGCCCCCCGCCCTGCCGTATCGTAACTCCCTTCCCAAGCTCTGATCCTCCATCAGCTTCGGGCTGCTGTATCCTTTGGGGGAGGCAAAGCGATGGCGAAAGGCCGAATCATATCTCACTACGAGATCATTGAAGAGATCGGCCGTGGCGGCATGGGCATCGTCTACAAAGGACGAGACCGCCTCCTCAATCGCGACGTCGCCCTCAAGGCTTTGCCTCTCCCCAAGTCCTCCCGAACCGACTCCGACTCCAGCGTTGCCCGCCAGCGCTTCGAGCGCGAGGCGCAATCGGCTTCCGCTCTGAATCACCCCAACATCGTCACCATCTACGATCTTCTTTCCGAGCCCGACAGCGACTTCATCGTCATGGAATATGTCGACGGCAAGCCGCTGGGCCATCTCATCCCCTCCCACGGCCTTCCCGTTCGCCAGGCCGTGCGCTACGCCCTGCAAATCGCCGATGCCCTCGGAAGCGCTCACGCCGCCGGCATTATCCACCGCGATCTCAAGCCGGAGAACATCCTCATCTCCCGTCACGACCAGGTCAAAATTGTCGATTTCGGCCTGGCCAAGCAGGGCTCCGACACCACTGGAGCCATGCCTACCCAGGAGATGCTCACCACTCCCGGCTCTTTCATGGGCACGCTTTGTTACGCCGCTCCCGAGCAGCACCAGAACCTTCCCATCGATCAGCGCACCGACATTTTTGCGCTGGGCGTGGTCCTCTTTAAGATGTTTACCGGCGAACTGCCATTTCAAGGCAAGAGCCTGATGGAGCTGGTTGAAGCGATCAACCGCTGCCAGCCCAGGTCTCTGCACCAGGTGCGGCCCTCCCTTCCTCCGATTCTTGATGCCCTGGTTGCGCGCGCTTTGCAGCGCAACCCCGGCGATCGCTATCCCGACATGGCCGCGCTCGCCGCGGATTTGAAACTCGCCGCCGAGCAAGCAGAATCCACTTCCCACTCCGGCAGCCCCGGCGCGCATCAGGGGCCTATTTCGTCGCCAGACATGCGCTTCGCCTCTGGTTCGAGCGTCGGCTCCAGCTCCTTCGCCCAGCCGCCCGTTGCCGGACGCGAAAAAACTTCCATTGCCGTCCTCCCCTTCCGCAGCCTCTCCGCCGATCCCGACGATGCTTATACCGCTATGGGCATCGGCTCCGAAATCAACAGCGCGCTTTCCCGTGTCCCCGGCGTCCGAGTTGCCTCACATCTCTCCACGTACCGCTACAAAGATAAGGATCTTCCCGATCTCGCCCATATCGCTTCCGAACTCAAGATCCGTTATGTGCTCACCGGCAGCCTGCGCCGCGGCGGAAACCGCATCCGCGTGATCGTTGAACTCGCCGACGCCATCNNATCCTCTGGTCGCGCACCTACGACCGCAACCTTGAAGACCTGTTCGCGATGCAGGAGGAAATTGCCACTGCCATCGTGCGCGCCACTGGAGGCGAACTTATCCGCGCCGGCTCCGAGCGCGCCGACAAGGCCTCTGCCGACGAACTTGATGCCTGGGGCCTGGTCCGCAAGGCTTATCACTTCTGGAATTACAGCTTTCAACCGGCCGGCATCGGCGATTCTCTCAACCTGCTCCGCCGCGCCGTCGAACTCGACCCCAATTACGCCAATGCCTACGCGTTCCTCGGGCTTTATCTCATCGAAAAAGTCGCGCTCATCATGAGCGAACATCCCGAGCAGGATCGTGCCGAGGCCCAGGCCGCCGTCGATCGCGCTTTCGATCTCGCGCCCAACGATACTGAGGTCCTGGAGAATACGGGCCTGGTCTGGTTCCACTGCGGCCTCTGGGAAAAATCTGTCCAGGCCCTCCGCCGTGCCGTCGAAATCTCGCCCTTCAACCTGGTGGCTTGGGGATACCTCGGCTTTGTGCTAGGCTGTGGCGGCCAGAAAACGAAGAACGCCACTGAAGGCGACCGCATCCTGACCAAACTCATTACCGATACGCCCGAGCATCCGTCGGTGCCTTACTGGTATTTTTTCAAAGCAACAGCCTGCACCCGGCTCGGTCATTTCGAAGAAGCCGTCACTTGCGCTTCCAAGTGCGCGGAGATGCATCCCAACTTTTACATCGCACGCTACATTCTGGCGAACGCGCTCGGACACGTTGGACGTCTCGAAGAAGCCCGCACGGAAATGGCAACTGTTTTGGCCATTAATCCCTACATCACGGAATCCTTATTAAAACGCGAGTGGCTGGTGATGGCTCGCGATGAGCAAATGGCCGAAGCGCATCTAGCCGGCCTGCGCAAAGCGGGATTCTTTCCACCCTTGCCGGCCGAAAACCAATCCACCGGAGGCCACCCATGAGCTTCAAAACATCGGAGTTCCGCGTCCTCGCCGAGGGCCTCGGATATCCGGAAGGCCCCGTTTATCAGTCGGACGGCAGGGTGCTCCTCGTCGAGATTCAAAACTGCACCCTAACCCGCATCGCTCCCAATGGCACGAAGCAGATAGTGGCCACTCTCGGAGGCGGTCCCAACGGCGCCGCCATCGGTCCGGATGGCGCGGTGTACGTTTGCAATGACGGCGGCATGAACTTTATGCCGATCCCCCAGCCGCCCGCTCTCTCGCCAGTCTCGGTCCCCTACGGACAGTCCCCGAATTACAACGGCGGATACATCCAGCGCCTCAATCTCAAAGACGGCACGTTCACAACGTTGTACTCGGCCTCGAACGGCAACAAACTCTGCAGTCCTGACGATCTCGTCTTCGACGCTACCGGACATTTCTGGTTCACCGATTGGGGTAAGCAAAGAGCTGCCGATCGCGATATCACCGCCGTCTATTATGCGGCCGCTGACGGGTCCAAGATCACGCAAGCCATTCCGCAACGTTCCGCGCCCAACGGAATCGCGCTCTCCCCCGACGACAAGCGCCTCTATGTCGCCGAAACTTATGCGCGCTGGATCGTTTACTGGGAACTCGACGGTCCCGGCATCATTAAGAGCAATAAACCCGTGCTCGACGACTCCCATCTCTTGACCGCCGATATCCCCGGCTGCGGCACGCTCGATTCCATGGCCGTCGACGAGGAAGGCAACGTCTACGTCGCCACCATGCTGCCCAAAGGCCCCGACCCAACCGTTGCCGGAGGCATCACCGTAGTCTCACCGCAGGGAAAGATTCTCGATTTCATCGAGCTGATCGTCGAAGGCAAGCCCGAGCCGCTTCCCTCAAACATCTGTTTCGGCGCCCCCGACCGTCGAACTGCATTCATAACCCTGGGCGGCACAGGAAGACTGGTAAGCTGCGAAATGAAGATCCCAGGCAAAAAGCTCCACTTCGCCAGCTAGAACCGGCATCGCGCTCGGTAAGTGTAGCGCCGGCATCTTGCCGGCTGTTCCGAGGGCGTCTCGCCCTCAGAACGGTGAGTGCCATTGGAAAAAGTAAGACTCGGAACGCACGTCGTGACGCGCGTGGCTGTGGGGCCACAAACATTTCAATCTGCGAGGCAGCTATGGAAACAAGCTGGCTGGACGAACGGCTGGATCGTTGGCGGACCAAGCTCATAAGCATCCTGCGCCACCCGTGGCACTCGCTCGTCTCTCTGTTCGCCGCCATTGGCGGCCTCATCGTCTGCGTTGCCACGTTTTTTTGGAGAGTGGCCCGCATGCTTTACCGCCTCTTACGCCGCCTGATGGGCGTGCCGCTCAAGAAGCTTTTCAAGGGTTTCGCCTATGCGGTCGTGGGATTCTTCGCGCTCGCCTTCCTCATCACCCTCGTTCTAATCGCCTACCCCACCACGAAGGTTCCCGATTTCCAGCCCGTCGACCAGCACGTCTATCTCAGCCAGGGATTGGGTTGGACCGGCGGCCAGAACGAGCCTCTGCGTCAGCTCTTCTATTACACCCCGCAGGGCGCCGGACTCAAAGACATTCGCTATTCCTGGTTCGTTAATCTCGAAGTCCCTTGGGGAGAAACGAAATTTGCCGACCCCGAGCGCATGAGCGCCTACGGCTTTCTCGTTGATAACGGCCCCACCAAAATGAATCCCGACCGCATGCCCGTTGGATTCGCGTCGCACTACGATCCCCGCTTCGGCGAAAATGTGCTCGATCTCACCTGCGCCGCCTGCCACACCGGCGAACTCACGGTCACCAGGAATGGCAAGAAATACGGCCTGCGAGTGGATGGTGCCGGCGCCATGCATGCCTTCACCGCCATGCACATCGGCGATTTCGCGCCCGAACTTATGGGCTCGCTCATGTCGACCTACCTGAACCCGCTCAAATTTAACCGCTTCGCCCGCCGCGTGTTAGGTCCAGCCTATCCCCAAGGCCGCTGGAAGCTCCACGGCGATGTTCGACAGGTGATTGGTGAATTGATGCAGCAGGCTTTCACCGATAAGTCCCGTCATCTTTATCCCACCGAGGAAGGCCCGGGCAGAGTCGATGCCCTCGGCCGCATCGGCAATACCTTATTCGGCGACGAGCTGTCCTCCGAAAACTACCGCATCGGCAATGCCCCGGTACGATATCCGCCGCTTTGGGACATCTGGAAGTTCGATTACGTCCAGTACAACGCCGCCGTGCGCCAGCCCATGACTCGCAACGTCAGCGAGTCGCTGGGAACCGGCGCAACTGCCACGCTGCTCAACAACTACGGCGCGCCCATTCCGCCCGACGATCGCTTCGATTCCTCGGTCATGATGAACAACCTCAACGACCTCGAGATGGCTCTCTGGAGCCTCGAACCTCCCCGGTGGAACGAGGACTGCATGGGCAAAATCGATTGGGAACGCGCCAAAAGAGGCCGCGTCCTATTCGACAACACCTGCCAGCACTGCCACGGCCCCTTCCCCGCCAGCGAGCCCATCAAGGAATGGTTCGCCTACCTGAAAACATCCGGCCAGAAATGCGGGGTTTTAGACGAATGGCAGAAGTTTCTGAACGAAAAATATGCATCGGCCCAGCAAGATCAGGCTCCGTCGGTCGCTACGCCCGCGCCCTCTATTCCGCCCGGCGAACATCTCGGCCTCACGCTCTCCCCGGATAAAGAACGCGACGCCGAGCAACACCGGGAATTTGTTGCCACGTTCATAGCGATTCCTGCCCCATCCACTCTCCGGCCCATCACTCCGGGGCCCTCGTTCACGGCCCCGCCCAGTACCGTGGCCTCGACCCGTCTGCCAGTGCCGCAGTCGGTCGCCTGCAACATAACTCAGCCGGAGGGCATCGCCCCGCGCATCGCCAGCGACTACGATCTCCCCCTCTGGGTCATGCACCCTTTGACAGTCGAGGATGTCGGGACCGACCCCACCGACGCCGTGAACTTCGTCGAAAAGACGCTTGATTTGACTCCGCTCGGCATCATCCCCGATCGCGTGAATAAAGTGCTGCGCGATGTCCTGGAACAGGATCTCTTCACCAAGACCAACGGCTACGCGAAAGATATCCTTCGCCTGAGCGGTGCGGATATGCAGAGGGTCAATGCGATGCCGTCGCAGGACCTGAGAAAAGCCGCCCTCGACGTCGTCAGCCGCGACAAAACCAAGCCGCCGGCAGCCAGGAACAGCCATGACGAAGATGAACTCCACACCGACATCCCCATCTTCGAGGACACTCTGACCGCCGGCCCGTCCCGCATCTACACGACTCTCGACTCTCTCGACCTGAGCAAGATCAATACCGGAGTCGCGCTCAGCATGATCGTCTATCGCGCCCGCCAGCGTTTTTACGCCACCCGCCGCTACGAAGACGACGAACGCAACACGCTGAACGGCTTCGGCCAGCGCGACGTTCCCGTGGCCCTCCCGCAATACAAACCACGCCCGCTCGCCGGCATCTGGGCAGCCGGGCCATTCCTCCACAACGGCTCCGTGCCTACCATTTATCAGTTGCTCTTGCCCGCCGAGCAGCGCGACAAGAAATTCTTCGTCGGCACCCGCGACTTCGACCCCGTCAACCTCGGCTTGAACACCGAAGCGTTCCACAAGAACGGTTTTTGGCTCGATACCACCATCACCGGCAATTCCAACATCGGCCACGAATTCCGCCACGGTTACATCGAATGGAAACCCGGCAGCCCGCCGCAATACGGCGTCATCGGCCCGGAACTGTCCGAGGAAGACCGCCGCGACCTTCTCGAATACCTGAAGATCCACCGCGACGATCACACCAAAGATCCCGCCAAAGATCTCGACGGCTATCTCCGCGAAGGTCTCGACACCAAAAACGTCTGCCAATAATAAGGAGGCAAGCATTGATCTTGAACGCGAGAACCAAACGCGCCGCACTTGGATTAATCGTGATCGCCGTGCTCGCCTACTTCGTCTTTCGTCCCGCTCCGCGCGGGCCAATGGGCGAGTCCATTTCCGCGGGCGAGACCTACCTCACCGCTCAGATCGTCGCCTCCGCGCTAAAGATGGTGAACACCAGCCAGCACTACATGACCAACCATCCCCTCCCAGGCTATCCGCCCAAAGTAGGTGGAGTGCCCGCCGCCCCGCCCGTCCAACCGACGAGCCAGTCCGCACCCAATTCCCAGCCCTACCGCCGCGATGTCCACTCCAAGACCCACGGCTGCCTCAAGTCCACCTTCACGGTTCTCGACAATCTCAATCCCAAGTTCCGCTTTGGCCTCTTCTCCAAACCCGGCCGCTATCAATCCTGGGTCCGCTATTCCAGCGGCAACGAATACCCGCAGCCCGACTCCACTCACGACGCCCGCGGCATGGCCATCAAAGTCATGGGCGTGGACGGCAAAAAATTGCTCGAACATGACGGCCTGCCTCCCGCCTCCACGCAGGACTTCGCGCTCATGAACGCCACGCAGTTCTTCATTCGCGACATCGATGAATATGCCGAATTCACAAAATATCTAAGCAGCGGCCTCGGCGCCCGCGCCAAATACGGCTATTTCCTGGGAGGCTTTCCCATCCCCAACCCGTTCAACTCGCACCTGCACGAGATGAGGTTGGCGCTGAAGACCCTCAAGCCCGCTCCCGACAGCCTCCTCAACACGCAGTTCTACAGCGTGAGCGCCTTCAAGCTCGGCCCCGAACTCAACGTCAAGTACAGCGCCCGCCCCTGCAAGGATTCCCCCGCCGCCGCCGTCGACCGCAGCGACCCGAACTTTCTCCGCCTCGAAATGGTCAAGCGCCTCTCCACCGGCGCCGCCTGCTTCGATTTCATGGTCCAGCGCCAGATCCCCGGCAAGAACATGCCCGTAGAAGACACTACCGTCGAGTGGTCCGAGGACGATTCTCCCTTCGTCCCCATCGCGCGTCTCGATATCCCCTCGCAACAGTTCGAGCAAAATAACAATTTCTGTGAGGATCTCTCCTTCACTCCCTGGCACTCCCTGCCCGAGCATCGCCCCATCGGCGTGATGAACCGCATCCGCAAGGCCGTCTATCTCGAAGTCTCACGCTATCGCCGCCAGATGAATGGCGCCGCGCTCTGCGAGCCTGCGGACCCAGCCAAAACCACCCCGCCCAACAACTGGTATGAACTAGACAAAGCCAGCTGCGAGCAGCCCGGCACGTTGCCGCCCGAGACCGTGCAGTCCAGCACTTCGCGAGGCACGCAGTGACATACGCCGCCGCGACCGAAAATCCGATTCACTCTCGCAACTCCCCCGTGCACCCCCGTGCCTGCCCTGAGCGAAG
>PLHN01000293.1 GCA_003139975.1 Acidobacteriaceae bacterium | reverse complement strand
AATCAGAAATTCATTCTTACGTTTGGTAGAGGGGAAAGTATGCAGTGCGCACGCGGGATTTTGGCCATGAAAGTGGCGCGGGTAAATCCCGAGGCGCTGGTGGCCTACAATCCCACCCATCAAAAAACGGAGCGTGGAGCACTCGGCGTGAAGGGAATTGGCAAGCGTTGTCGTTGTATAACGTGGAAGCCAACTTAGGTTGTATTCCGAGCTTGCCCCCTCGCGGCGATTTCTCTGGGTCCAACTGAAGACAGCGGGGCGACGGCTCGCGGCAATTTGGCGTTCGGGATTCCAGGTTCCAACTAAATTCTCCATGTCGTTCAGGGAAGGACGGCACGGAGTTTTTTTTTGCGTCATTTCCAAAACAATTCACAGCGAAAAGAAGGGACCGCCATATGACAGACCAAGTGCAAGGTCGGAGCCCACGAAGCCCGAACGCGCGGATACGCTTGTGTACTTTTACACTGATTTCGTTGTCCGCGTTATTCGCCTTTACAGCCCACGCGGGCGCGCAGCCTAACATCCTCAACCGACTGAATCGTCCGCCTAATGCAGGGGCAAAGACGGGAAATACTAATCGTGCGGAGATCGCGAACGCAGCCCGCGGTTACACCTACAGCGTTGTGTACAGCTTCTGCTCCGAGGGTGGTGCGGGCTGCACGGACGGGTCGGTCCCCGCTGCCGGACTGATCAAGGGCACCGCAGGCAAACTGTATGGCACTACCTTCCAGGGCGGCGCTAACGGCGGAGGCACGGTGTTCGAGTTGAACAACGCGGGTCAAGAGACGGTGCTCTACAGCTTCTGCTCCGAGGGAGGCGCGAACTGCACAGACGGGGCCGACCCCGAGGCTGGTCTGGCCTGGGATGCTGCGGGCAACCTCTACGGCACCACCGTTATTGGCGGGAAACCTAAACACCATAACTGCAGTCCCGACTGCGGCACGGTGTTCAAATTGGACAACACGGGTACTGAGACGGTGCTTTACAGCTTCTGCTCCGAGGGCGGTGAGAACTGCACCGACGGATATTTGTCGGATGCTGGTCTGATCCGGGACGCTGCGGGCAACCTATACGGCACTACGAAGAACGGGGGTGGTTACAGCGGCGGCGTGGTGTTCCGGCTTGCCCCAGCGGGAGTGAGTGTCTCCCCAACCAGCCTCAACTACGGCAACGTCGAGTTAGGCGGGCGGGCGAAGTAGGTTGTGACCCTGGAAAACCATGGCGTTGATCCCGTGGAGATCGGTCCCATTACGTTCTCCGTCACCACGGGAGATACATCCCAATTCACCGACCACGTCTATTGCCGATCCAGGCTCGGAGCCGGGAAGAGCTGCACCATCGCGGTCATCTTCACTCCCGATGCCGTAGGCGCGGACGCAGCCACGCTAAACATAGTGACCAGCGCTCCGGGCAGCCCGATCGAGGTGCCGATCACCGCGGCCGGGAAATAGAACTAAGCAGCCGAATGGCCGAGCGCCCCACACAAAGCGACTCTCGCAATGTGTGGGGGCACTCCTCGCCGAAAAAACACCGTGCGGCGCTGGCCCGCCACCGGAAACATCACAATAGGTCTTGATTCCAATGTACGTGCGAGAAAGGTAACTACGGAACGCTAACCGTCACCGTCGCCGTCGTCCGCCCATACTGATTCGTAGCATAGAGCGTATAGGTCGTGGTAGCGGTCGGGTTCACGGTCAGGCTGGTACCGCGCACTGCGCCCGGCCAGGGCGAAATGATCGTGTAGATCGAATTGCTCGCGTTCCACGAGAGCGTCACGCTTCCGCCGGAAGAAACATGGGAAACAGAGGAAGTGAAGCTGGTGATCGCAGGCGCGGCGCCCGCCGGATAATTCGAATTCGTATAGACGGGATTAATCTGGACGACCTCAAACGCCGATGAGGGCACCGACTTGAGTTCGTCAATTTCCGCGGACCAGCGGCTGTCGGAAGCTCCCGTGACGAAGAGCGAACTACCGTTGTCGGCCAGGATCAGACCGTAATGCTTCATCGCGGTGAGAATGGTTTGAGTATTGGCTGAAAATCCGGAAATGTCATAGCCCGACTTGAGCCGCAGCCGCATGCCCATCGGCGGAGCCGAGGGATCGCTGGAAGTTGCGGCATCGTGCGAAGCCGGAGGCGTGAAGGCGGCGGAAGTCCGTGGCAATGTGAAGCGAAACGCATGGTTAATGCTTCCCGAAGCAGCCTCGTCATATCGCGCGAGGCCGGGAAAAATAGGCAGTCCGGCTGCGTCGGCTGACGTCCACGTGTACGGACGCTGGGCATTGCCAGTGCCCAGCAGATCCCAGACTGCAGTGGAATCGGCGTTCCAACTGCCGTCACCGTTCGGCGAGGCGTTATAGAGCTCGTAGAGAAAACAATTGTTGTTGTCGAGGACAAGCACGTGCCGATCTCCGCTGCTGCCCGAACCGCCTTCCACCGGCGCATTCGCAGGGATCGGCATCGGCCCCGGATCACTCTCTTCGGGATAGGCGCCAAGGTTCACGTTGACTAGATTCTGGCTGCCATCGACAACAACGTAGGGAATTCCGTAGGTAGGATCCGTTCCCCAATCCGGATGCATGTTCACCGAGCCTACCCAGTTGCTCATGATTGAGGCCGAATTCGGATCGACGGGCGCGGCGGAAATGTCGGTGTTCCATAGGCTGCTGCTGGTGAAGGGAACGAATCCGTTCAAACTCGCGGTTTGCCCGGGAGTCATCCCGTTGCAGGCAAGATTGCCGCCGCCAGGAGGAGGTGCGCCGCCACTTCCGTGAGAGGACACTCCGCCGCAACCGACAAGGGAGACTGTTAACAAAATGGTAACGGTCAGAAATCGGCCAGCCTGCGCGTGAGCGGAATGTTCGGCAAACATATGATGACAATTCTGGGCCGCAGCCGGCGCGCGGGAAAGAGCGCCTTCGGACATGTCCGGTTTCCGCGTGTGCCAGTGGTCGGTTTCCCGATTCTGATCGCGGCTGGCCACTTCTCGCGCCTTTGGCGATGTGTGGGCTGACCGACGCGAACACATGCAGGGCAGGGCTCGGCCACTAAAAGGATTGTTCTGGAATATTGGGAGCATCAGGGCGCGGCCCGAACCCCGGGGAAGAACATCTCGCTCCCGCTCACTCCTCTGGCGCGAAGGAAATCTCGACCTGTTCCTTGGTCTCGGCGGGAGCAGGCGCGTACTTCCATTGCATCACCGCTTCCGCAGCGGACTGGAGAAGGACGGGATTACCGCCTAAAGGCTGGGTAAGTTTGACCGAACCGTTCGGAGCCACAACCGCCACCAACCGCACCTTGCCGACGAGGTGCGCCTGGTGGGCGACTGGAGGATAAGCCGGAAGGACGTGGCGAGTGACCTTTCGCCCATGCTCGGGTGCGATGGAGCCCTGCGCGAATGCGGCGACCGGACCGGTTGTCAGGAATATCACAAAGACAACGATTAGCAATCGATTTGTGCGCCGGGTCGCCGCACGTTTCTTCATAAGAACGTCTTCTTGAATCCGTTCTAGAACAGTCTAGTTTCACATTCGGCGCGGGGCAGTGATCTCCGCGGCTTTCCAGAATTACGAAGGTCACGAGCTAGATGGGCGGACACAACATGAAACAATGCGAGGCAAGTGCCCCACAAGTCGCTTTCTGTGCGATGTTTAGGCCAGTTCGCGGCAGGAGCCATTGTCAGTTGGATCCCCTACGCATCCCGTGTGATCACCGTCACATCGCCCTGTGATTTCACCTACGGCAACGCCCCCGCCGCCGGGCAATACTCCACTTCAGCACGTCACTACGAAGGAGTTGGCATGGCAATGCCTGCGGTCATCTGGCGGAATCCAAAATCAATCAAGCGGCGGAGGCTCTGGAACAAGGCACGGCGCGACGAAACGTCCACCCTCTTTATCGTTGTACGCTCCGGCGACCAGGAAACCGAATGGGAAGGCCTGCCCAACCTCGAGATGATCGAAGGCGGTTGCCAAAATGCGAGACGCAGCGCAAGCGAAACCAGGCTGTCGCGCGCCTGAAAGAGGCTCCCGAACTCATCCTCCGGGCAGTTGCCATCTCTCGGGAGTTGGCCGCGTGTTATTGCAAGTCACCGGCCACTAGCCACTACCCGCCTGCCTCTGTCACACTGAATCGCGAACCCCATGGGAAAGATCCACGTCCTACCGGAACGCGTGGCTAACCAGATCGCCGCCGGCGAAGTGGTGGAGCGCCCTGCCTCGGTGGTAAAAGAATTGCTTGAAAATGCGCTCGACGCCGGCGCCACGCGCATCCGCATCCATGTCGAGGCCGGCGGAAAGAAACTGATTCAGATTACCGACGACGGCTGCGGCATGGTGCGCGACGACGCCATGCTGGCCTTCGAACGCCACGCCACGTCGAAAATCAAAGACACCGACGATTTGCTTACCATAGCCACGCTCGGATTCCGCGGCGAAGCGCTACCCTCGATCGCGTCGGTCGCCCGCCTCCACCTCGAAACCCGCGCCGAAGAAGAACCGGCCGGAACGGTCGTCGAAATCAACGGCGGCAAGATCATGCGCGTGGAAGAAGCGGGCCTGCCCCTCGGCACCTCGATCACCATTCGTGATCTGTTTTTCAACACGCCGGCCCGAAAGAAATTTCTGCGCTCCGAATCGACCGAACTCTCGCACATCGCGTCGCTGGTGACGCACTATGCGCTGGCCCATCCCGAAAAACATTTTGAACTGCACTCTTCGACGAACGCCTTGCTGGTAGCGCCGCCCGTAAGCGATCATCGCGAGCGCGTCTATCAAGTCTTTGGCCGCGAGACGCTCGATCAACTGATTCCGCTCGCCGCCGTGCAACGTCTGGAGCGCACAGGCCTGCCGCAGCCTCCGCCCTGGCGCCGCGATCCCGAACAAGAATTGGAAAAACCCGAACCCGGCGAACTTCGTCTTCGTGGCTTCGTTTCGAAGCCGGAGATTCAGAAACTCAACCGCAATTCGATTTTTATTTTTGTGAATGACCGACTGATTCGCGACCGGCTGATCCAGCACGCGCTCACCGAAGCCTACCGAAATATTCTGCCGCCAACGGTGTACCCAGTCGTTCTGCTTTTTCTGGAAATGCCTGCAGCTGAAGTCGACGTCAATGTTCATCCCTCGAAAACCGAGGTGCGCTTCCGCCAGCAAACCGCTGTCCACGACTTCGTGCGCGACGCCGTACGCGACACGCTGATGAAGGCCCGCCCTGTCCCGCAGTTCTTATCCGAGATCAACGCCCAGCCCACGGCCAGTCCCGGCCTCACGCCCGGCGCGCGCGGGAGCAACGGCGGGCAAGCGCCGTGGCGAAATTTGTACGAGCCCGCGCCAGGAGTATCTGCGCCCCTGTACGGCCAAGCCGGACAGCCTGGCTTCGCATTGCAGCCACCGCCGATCCCGGCGGCCACCGCCCGCTTTGCCTTCGAAGGCGGAATTGCGGTTGAAGCGAATGCGGCAGTCTCACTGGCGCGCGCGCCAGAACCGGCCGTTCCCGATCATGGTTGCGCTCCGCCCATCGACCCCGAACCGCAGTCTCCGCCCACGCTCGAATCGCTGCGGACACTGAAAGCGCTCGGGCAGATTCGCAATTCCTTCATACTCGCCGTCAACGAAGACGGATTGTGGATCATCGACCAGCACGTGGCCCATGAGCGCGTCCTGTTTGAACGCGTGCTCGGTCAGCGGGCGGCGCAGAAAGTGGAAAGCCAGCGCTTGCTGATGCCGCTCCTCATCGAACTGACTCCGGCACAGCAGGCGATCTTCAGCGACATTGCCGAAGA
>PLHN01000488.1 GCA_003139975.1 Acidobacteriaceae bacterium | reverse complement strand
CCAGTACAACATCGGCTACACTCCCACCAACAACGTCCGCGACGGTAGTTTTCGCAAGGTAGAAATCAAACCGAAACAAGGCGACTACAAAATCCAGGCCAGAAGCGGCTACTACGCTGTGACTCACGAGCGAGACTAGCGAAGGCCAACGGAGCGACGGTCGCCCTAGCCTGTTTAGGCGAAGCTCGGCCCAAAGACTTGACCACTTGCAAAAAGTTCAATACAAGTGAAGCTCAGGTTCGCGTCCAACCCCGCACGCCCCCGCACCTTGCATCGATTGCGCGCGCGCTCGGGGTTACCAACCCGACACCATTTTCGAAGGAGAACAAATGACTCGGATCATCAGAATTCTTTGCGTNNCATCGTTGGCCTGGCTGGCTCATCCCTGCCCGCGCGGGCGGAAGACAGGTGCGACAGGGATATTCACAAAGCAGAACAGAAGCTGCGCGACGCTGTAGAAAGACATGGGGAGCATAGTAAACAGGCCGAAAAGCGCCGTCATGAACTCGAGGAAGTAAGGCACCGCTGCGGCGATCACGACGACCACGACCACCACTAGGCCGCGCGAAAAGGGGTTTTGGGTGGGGCGGCGCTTCAGTACTGCGGTAAGGGGCACCGTTTGATCCGCGGCTTTAGCCGCCGAGGCGATCGACGCTGCGGCCGCCGCGCTTGCGCTTAACCTGGGCGTTCAGCTCTGAGAAACAGAAATTTGCGCCGGAAGCTGTGCTAGCGCGCCTGCGAAAAATCCTCCACCGCAAACAATTGCCGCCCGCGCTCCATCACGCCCACGCCGATCGAATCCATATCCCGGTCCAGCACATTCGCGCGGTGGTTCGGCGAGTTCATGAACTGCCCGTGAATAAATTCCGGCGTCGGCCCCTGTGTCACGTTTTCCGAGAGCCAACTGAAATGCGCGCCTGCCTCCTTTGCCCGTGCTGAAAGGCTGGGCTCTCCCTCAAACGCGTGTTGAGCCTGCCCGTGCTCCGCCATCACCGCTGCGTGCCGCCGTGCGGCCACTGCCAGCGACTCATCCCACCGCAGCGCTGGCAAACCCTGTGCTCGCCGCGCCTGGTTGACCGCCGCAAGGAGATCTCTTTCCGCCCGCAACGCCGCCTGCCCGTAGGCCGACGCGCAAAGCATGACGCCCGCCACGACCAAAATCCAAAGCCGGGTTCCGATTCGCATTGTTCCCTCTCCCCTTGGTCAATCGAATAAAATCGCCCGGATACGATCGACCCAATACGATCAAAACCCGGCTTTGGAGTCACCGCAAGTTACCGACGTTGCGAAACCAGTCGGGTCTGTTGGTTGCGGAGTCTCGATGCCGCCTAGCGCCGGTCCCAATACGATTCGCGCCGATCGCGGTTCAGGTCGCGATATTCGCGCCGCAGTTCGCGTCGTTCATGCCGCGCCGCCCCGTAATTTCCGTAGTAAAGATCCCGGCGCAACTCCCGCCGGTCCTGCGCGATTCTTGCTTCGTCGCGCCGCATGTCGCGCCGGTCGCGCCAATAGCCATCCTCGGCGAACATCGTCCCCGCACCCATTGCCACCACCAGCAAGACACCTGCGATCACCCGTTTCATAAGCCCTCCTCCGATCCCAGTTCCTCTGGCTCCCGCACTGGGAACACTTTCTGGGCATGCAAACCCGATCCGCAGAATCAAGTTGCGGCGGCACGTGCCACGGCATTTTTAATTCAAAGCAAGAGCGTTACACATTTTTACAAGCAATTACAAAAACAACGATTCCAGCATGCGTTGGCGGTACTAGGATCAGGACATCTCATGGGCGAGTGACGCCCATTTGACTTATAGGAGGTAAGGTTATGCGAGCCTACTTCACGTTACTGATGACGCTATGGGCATACTCGGGGTGGGCGCAGGATCCTGGCATGCAAGCGGCGCAGATGGCCGCACAGCAAGCTCAGATGGCAACACAGATGGCGACGCAGGCTGCGCAGCAGGCGAACGATCAGATGATGGAAGCTGCCCAGCAAGCGAATCAGCAAGCGATGCAGAACGCTCAACAGGCCGCGCAGAACACGTGGCCATGTAATCGCGGCTTCGCGGTCAAACCCAAGTANNCAGAACACGTCGTCGTGCTACCGCTGTGGTGCCGCCGCACCCAAGTTCTCCGTGAAACCCGGTGCGTATTCCGCGGCCGTCACCCTGAAAATGAAAGACTCGACTCGCGGCGCGGTCATTTACTACACAACCGACGGCTGGACGCCGACCGAAGCGTCAACCCGTTACACCGGTCCGATTACGATTGACTCGACGACTACGCTGCAAGCCATTGCTATCTCGCCCTACGGAGGGCGCAGCCGGATTGCCAAGGCCGTATATACGCTGAATGGAGTGCCCCCGGCGCCGCCTGCGGAGCAGAGTACGCCTGCACCTGCGAATGCCGTAACACCGCCGGGGTCCCAGAAACTCTTGCTGGCCCGAGGCACGGCTATGCCACTTGTGTTTGCCGCAGACGTGAGTTCAAAAAAAGCGGAGGTTGGCGACAAAATTTCCCTGACGCTCGCCGAGAACGTCAAAGTTGGGGATGTGGTCGTCGTCACGAAGGGAACACCGGCGGTTGCAACTGTCACCGAGGTAGATGGGAACGGAGTGATGGGCCTGCCGGGCGAAATATTTTTTCAGGTGGATTCTCTCCTCGCCGATGGCACTGTGGTAAAAGTGCGTGGCAGCGCCGCCAAAGAAGCCGCATTCGTGGATGCCGATACACTGCTTTCACCCGCGAAGTAGGGAAGCGGCAAAACAGAGAATCGCTCCGTTGCGCGATTTTTCAATGGAATACATATAAGTCTTTATTTTTCAAAGACCCGGCGCTCGTTTCTTTCTAAGTCTTTGGTTTCAAAGGACCAGATCAAGGGGGTCGAGCCACACCAGCGGATCATTGCCACATCCAAAGGCATGAATGTCGCCGCCGCCAAAACCGCTCTGGTGTTTTGCTCATTTCGACTTCGGACGATCCTTGAGCGGAATCACAAACTTCAATCCCGACCAAACGTCGGTCACGGCACAAACCTTGATGTCCATCAATCCGGCTCCAAGGCCGGTTTCGCGCACGACGTTCTCATCGAGGTCCGTGCTCACGCCTGAGCTTTTCTTCGGCCAGGCAATCCACAACATTCCCGCGGGAGCCAGCGCTCGCGCAGCCGGCATCACCTGACGCTCAAGCTCAGCGCGTGCCTTGGCAAAGAGAAAGACGAAATCGAGAGTGCCGCGTGCTGGCTTGACGGTTTGGCACTTGTCAAGCGCCGCCCGCAATTCGGCCATCACGTCATCCGGCACATGCAGAAGTGCAACGCGAAATCCGTCCTTGATGCCCAGCTTCTTGGTAAGCGGAGTTCCGGAATATCCAGGCATAGGTCAGCTTCGAGCTACGAGCCGTGAGATATGAGCCAAACCAACGAAAACTACGACTGTGATAACAAAGGAAAGACCTCATCGGAGTTGCTCGAAGCTACTGCTTTGGCGCGTAGTACCCCTTGCGCGTGCGCACCTTCAAGGCTCTCCCGGACGGTGCCATGATCTCGATTGTCCGGTACCGTCCATCGGCCAGGAAATTCTCCGGTTTGTAGGCAAGCGCATACTGGCTGCGCAGCTCTTCCTGAATGGAGAGAAACGCGTCCGACACATCGCGCAGTTGGAAGGGAAAGAACGCTCGCCCACCCGTCGCATCGGCAATTCGCATGAGTACCTTGTCGCCCTGGCCCTTCATGCCGCTGATGTTCGTGCTGATGGTGTAGACGATGGCATCGGCGCGTTGCGCCATGTCGATCGCCTCCTCGCGCGTTACGTGGCTGGCGTTGTCTTCGCCGTCGCTGAGCAGGATGATGGCGTTGCGCACGGGGCCCGTCCGCTCCTGCTTCAGCAGTTTGTCGCGGCAGGCGAAGTAGAGCGCATCATACATGGCGGTGCCGCCGCCTGCCCGCAGAGCGCGGATGCCAATCGACAGCTTCTCGGTATTATCGGTAAAGTCCTGCGTCACTTCCGGGGTAACGTCGAAGCCGACCACAAAGGCCTTGTCATCACGCGGACGAACGACCGCATTCAGGAACTCAATGGCGGCTTCCTGCTCGAACTTGAACCGGTCGCGCACGGAATTGCTCGCATCAATCAACAATCCAACCTGTAGTGGCAGATCCGTCTCGCTGCGGAAACTGCGCAGTTCGGCAGGTTTGTTGTCATCCAAAACCTTAAAGTCATCCCTCTTGAGGTCCTTGATGTAATGCCCATGTTTGTCGGTTACCGTAAACACCACGCGCACTTCTTCCACGTGTGTCCTGATCGTGGTGATCGACTCGTTCTCTGGATTATCCGGAGTGTTAGCCGGAGCCGTGGCCGCCGGAGGCGGGCTCTGTGCCGTCGCTACGGGGGGGGGCGTGGCCGGAGCAGAGGGCGATGGCGGCGTCGCCGCGGCTGGCCCTGCTGCCGCGGTTACGGCCGTTTGCGCGAGGGAGGCCGTGCTCGTCAGGCCAACGAGCATGCCCGTCAGAAGAATTGCCAAAATCAGAACAATACGGGGTCTCATCAGGATTGCCTTCATTATAGCCGTAGCGCCCGACCCGGACGACCACGTCCGCTGACTGAACGGGTTCGGGCTGGAGCAGATCGAGGTGGCAAGTTTCAGGAGGACGCCAGGCTCGCGAGCAACTCTGCCAGGTCTTGCGGAAGCGCCTGCCGGAACTTCAGCGCCTTCCCAGTGACGGGGTGCGCCAACTCGAGCTCCGCCGAATGCAGGAAATTCCGCTCCAACGCGATTGTAGCCGGCATGCCAGCGGCCCGTCGTTTGTTGGACTGTGTCCGCAATTCTCCTGGTGCGCCATAGAGCGAATCGCCGACCACGGGATACCCAAGCGACGCCAAATGCACGCGAATCTGGTGCGTCCGCCCGGTCTCGATCTTCACTTCAAGCAGCGCAAACTTGCCATAAGGAGAATCGATCTTTCGCGTCACAACATAGTGCGTCACCGCATCGCGGCCGCCGAAGCCCTGCGTGGTCATGCGGGTGCGCCGCTGTGAGTGCCGGCTGATCGCGCTTTGAATCGTCCCGCGATCCTTCTTCGGCCAGCCATGGACAAGCGCCACATAGGTCTTGTGCACCTCGCGCCCGCTGAACTGCCGGGCCAGCCCCCGGTGCGCTCCATCGTTTTTGGCCACCACCATCAGCCCGCTGGTTGCGCGATCCAGCCGATGCACGATTCCAGGACGCAAGTCTCCGCCGACCCCCGAAAGCGCCTTGAAGTGATGCAGCAACGCATTCACCAGCGTTCCGCGGTTGCGCGCATCGTCGGTCGCACCCGCCCCGGCGTGCACCATCATGCCGGCGGGCTTGTTGACGACCGCCAGATCCTCATCCTCATAAACAATGTCGAGCGGAATTTCTTCCGCCATCGCGCGCAGCGGCGCAGCCTGTGGAGGCCCTGTAATCGTGATTTGCTCGTTGCCCTTCAGCCGCAGGGAAGCCTTCACAGCGGCGGCGTTCACCAGCACTTCGCCTCGTTCAATAAGGAGCTGCACACGGGCGCGGCTCACGTCAGCGAGACGGGCGGCGAGGTATTGGTCGAGGCGCTGCCCGCTGTCGTCGGCAGATGCGGTGAGAGTAAGAGGAAAATCCGTCATGGAGGAATCAGGGCCAAGTGGGCGAGAATCCTAAGCGCTGCTTTTCGCGGGTACAGCTGCCGTGGTTCCGCTCCGCAGGTACCAAATCAGGCCGCCGCCAATCACGAGGCAAATCGAAATCAGTTGCGTGCCCGTCATCAGGCCACCGAAAACTTCGCCGCGTCCCGGGTCGTCGCGCAGAAACTCGATAAAGAAGCGCTCCACTCCGTAAAGAATGATGAACGTCGCAAACACCTGGCCATCGAACTTCTTGCGCTTGAGTAGCCACATCAGAAGCACGAAATTGAAGAATTCTGCCGCCGCTTCGATCAGTTGCGTCGGTTCGATCCGCACTCCCAGCGGTGTCCCGCTCACCATAGCCGCCAGCGGATTGCTGAACTTGACTCCCCAGAAATGATTGGTCGGCTTGCCGTAGCAACATCCCGCGGAAAAGCATCCGAAACGCCCCAGCACGTGCCCAAACGCGAGGCCCGGAGCAAAGGCGTCCACGGTCCGCAGCGGCGGCATGTGATGGCTGCGCATGTACCAGGCGCCCACCACCAGCGCGCCGATGAGGCCGCCGGAAAAAACTCCTCCCGCCTGCAATGTGCTGAGGCTGAAAATGTCGCGCCAGTTGTGGGCGTAGGAACTCCAATCGTTGATCACGTACAGAATCTTCGCCCCGATAATGCCCGCCAAGACCATGAAGATACCCAGGTTCCAGGCGTCATCGCCATTGATGCCTTGATTTTCGGAATTTCGGACGCTGATCCACAGCCCCAAAAGCACGCCGGTTGCGACCAGAACGCCATAGGTGGGCAGATAAAAATTGCCAATCTGAAAAAGTCGAGGAAACACGCTAGTTTAGATGCTCCGGAAGCTGGCTAAGTGACAGAGAAGAGTCTAGCAGGAAAAAGTCGTCAGTTGTCGGTCCTCAGTTTTCATGAGGCTCATATTCAATTTGAGGAGATCGGAAACGATGCGAAGACTGAGACTGGATTCTGCCTTTACCGGGAACTGACAACCGACAACTGAAAACTTAAAAGCCGACCCGCATAGCCGTGTGGTGGGCCGAGAATGAACCCGTCTCAGACGGTGGGAACCCGCCGCGACCCATTAGGCTTTTCCGCATGGCGGAACATAGCACACCGGATCTTTTTGCGAGTCGAGTCCCCGTTCATTCGGCATTGGTTCAAAAATCGGTTGCCACCATCACCAACTTAGCAGGCCGGCTCTTTCATCTTCGATGCTAGGAAACTGCGAGGCGATGCGCAAGAGGGAAGCGCAAAATAGTTGGCAGGAAGTTTGCAAGACGGCGGCAGCCAAAGGGACCTTCCGTGAATTGCTTGTTACGAAGGGTCGCGGCCAAAAGGGAGGATTCCTGACGTACGCACCCGTTCACGAACGGGCGAAGAAGTGAAGTAGGCAAAGAGAGAGAGCCGACCCAAGGCCGAAAGTCTTGAACGCGAGCACGCTCCCTCTATGTCCGACGTTAACCGGCACGCAGGCCGTCTTCCAATACCTCATCGAGGGCGCTCGTCAGTTTTCTCGCCCGCTGCCGCGCCTCCGGAGACCGCGTTTCCAGGCTTCGCTTCAGCAGATGATATTCATCTGCAATATTCAATGCCGCCAGCACCGCGAGGCGCACCGAATCCACCGTCGATGTCTGCTCGGAAACCGCCCGCATCTTTCCGTCCACGTACTCGGCCAGCTTCAGAATGTAGTCGGCATCGGATCCGCGCAGGTTATACACCTGGTCGAAAATCTCGACCCGCACACTTCCATTCGCCGAATCTTTCGTCGGAGCCTGTTTTGTGGCAGTGGCCATGTCATTCCTCACTCTTGAAGCCTGAGACCGGCCGCCAATCGCGGCCCAGCCTCAACTCGCCGCCTGTTCCTGGCCCAGATTTTCCATCTGCGTCAGCATCTTTTCTACGCGGCCACGTATGTCTTCCCGGTCCTTGCGCAGTTGCACCAGTTCGCGGCGAAGCGCCTCATTTTCTTCCTCACGCTGTTCCAGTTGCTCCCGCAACCGTTTCACATCGCGCTCGGACGCAGCCCGCGCTTCCTTGGCGGACTTGTACAACTCAATGGTGCGATAGATCTTCTCTTCCAGCGCCTGAAAATCTTCAGCAGGAACCTGCGCAGATACCTCTTCCACGGCTTTTACCGACATGGACACGACTCGCTTTCCGAGTGGTTTTTGAGCTTTGAGGCGAAGTATAACGCACTTCGCTGTGGATTACGGCAAAGTCGTGTCCAAGCGTGTATGGAGAATTTCAAACCAAAGGGAGGGTAATCGAGGAGGCAAATGAAGCGTCCGATCGGTGGGGTAAGCTGGCGCAACCAAGACTCACGCAGGGACAGCCGCCCTCGGCTGTCGCCGGGCAAAGCCTGTAGCGATTCTAGATTCGCCGCGAGCCACCCAACTCATCAAGTCTCTGCGCGATCTGCGCCGACCATCGTGCTATTTCGTCGTCGCGAAGGGTCCGCTCAGTGGACTGGAATCTCGCCCGCAAGAGAATCGAATAGTTACCAGGTGTGACGAAGACTGTTCCTCCCCCACGGAAGACTTCCACGGGAAAGAAACTGCGCAACTCCGCGATCCCGAGCAAGTTGATACCTTGATGAATTTCGTGGAACTGTACCTCATCCCTAAACGCGAACGAAAAATCCCGCTCCACAGCCGGGAAGCGCGGCAGTGCTTCATAACGCACCTGCCGCAAGTCGTGCTGATAAAGCCGGTCGAGATAAATCTCGGCAATTAAGACATCCTGCTTCAACTTCCGATCCGCGGCCACATCCGGATGGATTTGCCCGAACTGCGCGACCGTGACGCCATCCATCACCGCCCGCGCTGAGCGCCCCGGATGATAGTAACCCGCCGCCTGCGCCTCGTAGCCAAGCTCCCAATAAGTGAAGTGCGCCAGCAGGTCTTCGATGTCGCCTTTCAAATCGAAAAACGAAAGCGGCCGCGTCGAGGCGCCTTCCGCCAGTCCGCGCACCATGCCCGCATCCACGTTCCCGGTTGCGCCCAT
>PLHN01000165.1 GCA_003139975.1 Acidobacteriaceae bacterium | reverse complement strand
CAACCAGTTGTCGAGATAGAACAACATCGCGGGACTCTGGGCCGTCGCCACCAGCAGGTCCTCGAATTTACCGAGCACGTGCGGACGAATCACATCGCGCTCATAGCTGGTCAGCAGGAAACGGTCGGCTCCCTTGTTGATGAAGACGTTGAAATGGTTGAACCAGAAATCGGTCATTACTTCGTCGAGCTGACGCTCGCTCGAAATCGCGCGCAGCAACTTGGCCTGTGTCAGCTCATCTACCACTACCTGCTCGGGATTATTGAGCGCTCCGAGTGTCTCTTTCTCCTGGCCGTTCATCCCCAGCGTCAGCGCCTCCGCTTTGGGACCCTTGGCACGGCTGGCGAGGGCACGCTGCTCTTTGGGAGAAAGTTTGAGAATTACGCGGAAGCGCTCGTCGGGAGGAAGATCCAGCAGTTCCAACAGCTTTATGCTCTCGGCCTGGTTTTCTTCGCGTCGGCGTTGATAGCTGGCATCGGCCAGCATGGCGGTGTCGCCTGCGCCGGCGGCGTTGCCATCGTTGGGAACAGATCGGTTTTGTGCAGCCTCGATTTTCCGGTCCTGCTTGTCTTCGTAACGCTGAACTTGTGCTTCGTAGACCGCGCGCCGCGTGGGATCGCGCGGCATGGGCATTTTGCCTTCGGCGACCTGGCGGATCATTTCGTTGTTGGGGAAATTCTCGACAATCTCGAGGGTATTCATGCGCAGGGTGCGAAAGGGCGCCAGCCGCAAGTCGACTGCCGAATCGTCGATTCTTTCGGGATGAAGCTGGAGATCGATCCACTTATCGACGCCGATTTGCGCGACCCGTTCAAAGTCGCCGGGACGCGGACCGAAAGTCAGCCGGTTCAGCGCTTGCATGGCGCGTTTCCGCTCATCGAGAGCGGCCGATTTTTCTTTTTTTCTTCCGAGAGCGAACTGGGTCGTTACCAGCCCAGCCAGGAGCAGGGCGGCTGCCATGAGCCGGTGGCGTCCACAAAAGAATGCCATCTGGTCGCGCCTCATTGAGGGACAAACCCCGGTTCGCGGCAAAAGTTGCGCGAAGAAGTTGCGGATGGAACGCTGTTTACGACTTCAATTGCTCGATATAAGCGTTCCCGCTGTGTGCCTTGCGGCTCGTATTTTCGATGAATTTGAGGAATTCGCGCAAGTGCTCATTTTCAGAAAGCTGTTCTTCCGAGAATTTTACGCGCACGCCAAATGCCGACGAGCTCGGGCTTGCAATTCCGGTGATGATTACGCCTTTCACCCAAAGCTTGCCGCTCGAGACCCACAAGCCGATCTCAAGGACCTTGCCAGCGGGCACAATACTGGCCGTTTCGACCATGCATCCGCCGCGGCCCACATTGGAGAGATTGCCCCAGATCGGCTCTTTGACGCCCTCCACGTGAATCTCGACGGCGACATAGCACTTAATACGGTGATGGCGGCGGCGATCGGCCCCCTGAGTGGGAGTGAAAATATCCGGTTCGAAAGGCGGAGCTACGGTGACAGGTTCAGGAGTGGGAAGCGACGCCGGTTCGGGAGCGGGGGGCGGAGCCGGCGGTACGGCGGCGATGGGCGCGGCCTCGGGTGCGGAAGGTACGGGAACAGCGGGCACGACGTTCACTGCCTTCGCTTGTTTATCGTGAACCGCTTGTTCTTTGATCTCGCGCATGGCCTGTAGCAATGCGGCTTCCCTTCTTTCGGGAGAAACTTCGCGGTAGGTCTGGAGCAGCTTGCCGAGATGGCTGACCAAGTCGGGATCCGTGAGCAGACGCGTCCAATCCGATCCGTTGGGCGATGGCTTTGTGGCTTCAGTCATGCGGGCGATTTCAAATGACACGGGGTTGAAAAAGAAACATTTATACCCACCCTTAGATTGAACTGCCGTGAGTTACGCCACAAGATGACCAAGGTCACCGCATGGGCCTCGAAAGGCAACCTTTGCGCGCTGACCGGGAAGCCTGTATCGCGATGACAGTCAACAATTTGCATCACTCTCACAGCAGAAACCATCCAAAGGATTTACTATTTTTGCTTCGCCAAGGAGCGAATCCGCGTTCCATGCTTTCTGTTAACTTCTTGATCCGTTATTTGCGGTATCTTTGCGGGTTGTATCTGGTTGCTTTGATTCTTCCATTCCCGGCGCGAGCGGTTGCCCAAAGCGCGGTGCCGATTGGCCCCAACCAGGTCCCCACTTCAGCCCAGAATCCAATCTATGGCAGTGTGCCGGAGGCAAAGCCCACGCTGGGGGTCTTGTCGCTTACTTTCAGCGACGCGATTGAGCGGGCCTTACGCCAAAACCTGGCCGGACTTCTGTCGGAGTACAACACCATCGAGGCGCGCGGGAAGAAATGGGAGCAACTGAGCGAACTGCTGCCGAATGTCAACGGCAACGTCCAGGAAAACGCGCAGAAACAGAGTCTGATCGCGGAGGGCTTCGGCAAGTTCCCTGCCGGGCTTTTTGGAGGAGCGGCGCTACCGAGTGTGATCGGCCCTTTTTCCTATTTCGACGTGCGCGCTTCGGCGACCGAGCGCGTTTTCGATTGGAAAGCGATTCAAAAGTATCGCGCGTCCGTGATCAACGAGAGCGTGGCGCGGTTCAATTTGAAAGACGCCCGTGACCTGGTGGTGCTGGCAACCGGAGCCGCCTATCTGCAGGCGATTGCGGGCGCGGCGCGCGTGGAAACGGCGCAAGCGCAGCAGGAAACGGCGCGCGCGCTCTACGACAAAGCGGTGGCGCAACAACAAGCGGGAGTCGCTCCCGCGATCGACACGTTGCGGGCGCAGGTTGAATATCAGACGCGAAAGCAGCAGTTAATCGCCGCCACCAACGATTTCGCAAAGCAAAAAATATCGCTGGCCCGGGTCATTGGACTGGTACCGGGCCAGGAATTCACGCTTGCCGATAAAGCGCCGTACGATCCCTTTCCTGTTCCCGACCTTGAGACCAGCTTGCAGCGGGCCTACTCGCTGCGCTCCGATTACAAGGCAGCACACGATCGCGTGATGGCCGCTCGGCTTGAACACAATGCCGCCATTGCCGGCTACTTTCCCACGTTTTCCGTTGAAGGCGATTACGGCGAAATCGGCGCGACGCCCAGCAGCGTATCGCCGACCTATCACGTGGCCGGGACACTCAGCATCCCTATTTTCCAGGGAGGCAAAGTTCACTCCGACGCGCTGAAGGCCGAAGCCAGCCTGCGCCAAGCTGAGGCGCAACTTGCGGATGTTAAGGGACAAATCGATCAGGACATCCGCAACGCGCTGCTCGATCTGAAGTCATCGGCGGACCAGGTTCAGGTCGCGCAGAGCTCCGTGGATCTCGCCGAACAGGCACTGACCCAGTCCCGCGACCGGTTTTCTGCCGGCGTAACCGATAACCTGGAGGTAGTCCAGTCCCAGGAAGCCTTGGCGGCGGCACACGAGAGCCTGATTTCGAGCTTATACCTTCACAACCTGGCCAAAGTGTCCTTCGCTCGCGCTCTCGGCTGGGCCGAAGAGGGCGTTCGCGAATATCTGAGAGGAAAGTAGCATATGGATGAGACCACCTCTGCCGTTTCCGAGTCCAAACAAGAAGGGCCCGCGCCGCAGCCGCCCGCGGAGAATAGCGAAGCGCGCTACGAACGCCGGAAAGAGCTTTTGGGGAGCTCGCGCACCAAACTGGTTCTGGGGCTCGTGATTCTGATTTTGCTGGTGGGCGGAATCTATGCGTGGCGCTACTTCACCAGTTACGAATCGACCGACGACGCACAGGTTGACGGTCACGTGAATTCGGTGAGCGCCCGCGTCAGCGGCCATGTCATCAAACTGAACGTCGACGACAACCAGTACGTGGAAAAAGGAACGGTACTGGTGGAGATCGATCCCGCAGATTACGAGGTCGCGGCCGCGCAGGCTCGGGCCGAATATGCGGACGCGCAAGCGCAAGCATCCGCCTCCGACATCAATGTGCCGATCACCGATGTCAGCACTTCAAGCCAGGTCGCGAGCGCGCAAGCTGGAGTCGCCAATGCCAAGGCAGGGGTAGCGGCGTCGCGCCAGCAATTTGAGGCCGCGAAAGCACAGATCGCGGAAGCGGCGGCCAACAACGTCAAGGCGCAAAACGATCTTGTGCGGTACAAGCAATTGATCGACAAGCAGGAAATCTCGCAGCAACAGTACGACCAGGCGGTGGCGGCTGCGCAGGCTGCCGCGGCAAACCTGGAAGCGGCGAAGGCGAATGCCGACGCAGCCCAGGCGCAAATCGAGCAAGCGCAAGGGAAACTGCTGCAGGCCAGCGCCGATTTCCGCAATGCCCAGACTGCCCCGCAAACCATGCGCGTCATCCGGTCGCGTGCGGTTTCCGCGCAGGCCAATGCGCAGCGGAAGAAAGCGGAACTCGATCAGGAGCTCCTGAACCTCGGGTACACGAAAATCATCGCGCCGGTCACGGGAATTGTCAGCAATCGCACCGTAGAAGTTGGCCAGAACGTGCAAGCTGACCAGGAAATGATGAAAGTCATTCCGCTCGAAGATATCTGGGTCACGGCAAACTTCAAAGAAACACAGCTCAGGAACATGAAGGCCGGCGAGAAGGCCGAGATTGAAGTCGACGCGACCGGCAAAACCTACAAGGGTCATCTCGATTCGATCGCGGGCGCCAGTGGCGCGCGTTTCAGCTTGTTGCCTCCGGAAAACGCGACTGGGAACTACGTGAAAGTCGTGCAGAGAATTCCGGTGAAGATTCTTGTCGACCCCGTTCCGCCGGACAAGGCCGTTCTCCGCCCCGGCATGAATGTGGACGCGACGATTATCACGAAATGAGGTGAACCATGTTCCGCGTAGTCACCGTGGCGAGGGAATACGGCAGCGGTGGTGGTTGCATTGCGCAACTGCTGGCAGACAGGCTGGATTGGAAGTTGCTGGATCGATGCCTGGTCGAGAAGATCGCGCAGGTCGCCAGGGTGGAACCCAAAGTGGCAGAGCAATACGATGAACGCCCCGATCCCTGGGTCAATCTCCTCGCTCGGGCGCTTTGGCAAGGGGGATCAACGCGGGGCACCATGACCGGCCCCATCCCCGAACTGTTTGATGCTGACACCATGGCCTCGCTGTCGCAACGCATGATTGAGGAAGCGGCGGACATTGGGAAATGCGTGATTGTTGGGCGCGCCAGCCAATGCATCCTCCAGAAGCGGGTCGATGTCTTTCATGTCTTCATCTACGCTCCCCGCGCCGAACGCCTGCGGCGGGTTCGAAGCCGGCATGCAAGCCGAGCGGAAAGTGAACTGGCCTTGGATGCGCGGGACCAGGAACGCGCGGCGCTCATCCGCCGCTATTTCAACCAGGACTGGTCCAACCGTCACCTGTATGACCTGATGATCTCCTCCAA
>PLHN01000133.1 GCA_003139975.1 Acidobacteriaceae bacterium | reverse complement strand
GAATTGTTCGGCTACGAGAAAGGCGCCTTCACCGGCGCGCAAACCTCCAAGCCCGGCAAGTTCGAACAGGCCGACACGGGCACCGTGTTTCTGGACGAGATCGGCGACGTGCCGGCCGCCGTTCAAGTGAAGCTGCTGCGCATCCTGCAGGAGCGCGAATTCGAGCGGCTGGGCGGGACGCGCACCGTCAAGGTGGACGTGCGGCTTCTTGCCGCCACGAACCGCGATCTGCGCGCTGCGCTCGAAGAGGGAACCTTCCGCGAAGACCTTTATTACCGGCTGAACGTTGTGCCGATTGATATCGCGCCGCTGCGCGAACGCAAGGAAGATATTCCGGATCTGGCGAATCTTTTTCTGGCGCGCTTTTCGAAGGATTCGGGAAGAGAGATTCGCGGTATCAAGCCCGCCGCGGTGCAATTGCTGCTGGGACATTATTGGCCGGGGAATGTGCGCGAGTTGCAAAACGTCATCGAACGCGCGTGCGCGCTGGCGCCCGGCCCCGATCTCGACGCCGGAGACATACAGCTCGACTCACCGCGCAATCGCGGCAATGCTGGCGGCGATCGTTTTCTCCCCGATGGCATGACGCTCGATCAGTGGGAAGACGAGATGATCCGCGAATCTTTGAAGCGCGCTGCCGGGAATAAGTCGCAGGCTGCGCGGCTGCTCGGGTTGTCGCGGAATGCGCTCCGTTATCGGCTTTCAAAGATCGGGATTGACGACAACGAAGCCGAGTAACGCGTCCTTGCGTGGCCGGACCGTTCAGAGGATCGGGCCATCGGGTGAGAGATCAACCCCGCTTACTCAGCATGCCAGGTGTCGTAACCGGCAGGGCGCGCTGCCTGCGGCGGCCTGCTGTCAGCGGAGGGAGTTCCGCCGTTTTTGTGGGCATTGGTATAGCGGCTTTGGCCGACTTTTGCTTCCTTCCAGCGATCCTTCCTCGCATCCGGAGCCAGCGACAAGGACTTGACCGTTTGTTGATACCGGGCAGTGATTACTGATGCCTGAGAAGCGTTCGCAACCGCGGCTGGCTGAACGGGCTGAGCGACCGCAGTGTTGGGTGCGGGGTCATACCAAGTCGGGTCGACCTCCTGTTGGCCATAGGCCGGGAGCAGAAATATCGTAAAGATTGCGCCAAAGAGCATTGCCATGGATGCGAGGACTCTGCTTCGTCCGCTACTTTTTGATCCGTTCATGAAATCACCTTCGCTTTCGATCGACTTCGACTCGTGGTAGCCGTTCCGGGACGAAATCGTGGTTGCGATCTTGCGCCGGATTGCGGGAAGCGTCCATGGAGCCGGTCTGAACCGTTATGAAGCAATCTGAAGGTTGGGCCGCCCCTGGCCGAAAACCACCACTCTGGCTGAAGGTGGCCACCGGGGCATCCGATTCAGTGCTTCACTCTTCGCGACACAGTTCCGACTAACAATTTGAAAATAAAAACATTACCGGAATTTGGCGTTCGCCTTCGGCCTTGGCAGCCAGACTGCATGCTTTGAGGCATAGAGTTCTTGGTCCAGGGTGGAGGAATTTATGCAGTTCAAGACGAAATTCATCGCAACAGTGATCCCAATCGCACTCATGGCAACCCTGATTCTTGCCGTTCCGGGCGTGGTGAGCGCTCAGAATCCCGATCTGTCGCAGAACCCGGCGCCCGATCAGGCGACGATCCCGTCTCAGGATCAGAATCAGGGCCAATATCAAGGCCAGGATCAGGGCCAGTACATAACTCCGGAACAAGACCAGGAACAGGACATGCGTTCGATGCCGAGCGGGTCCGACTCCAATTCGGGCACTCCCATGTCGAACAGTCCGTACGATCAAGCTTCTCCTAATGATCAGAATGAACGTCCGCCGATGAGCGAACTTCCGCCTCCGATCAAGCCGAGTCCGAACGGTCCGAGCATGCAGGGACCACCGCCGGGACCGGGTGGGCAGAGCTATCCCGGAGGCCAGGGCAATTCCACCGAGACTTCTTCCAACAATGGTGTGGCACGCGTCAGCCTGATTCATGGCGATGTTTCGACGCGTCGCGGGGATGCGGGCGAGTGGTCGGCCGCGCAGCTGAATGCCCCGCTGATGGCGGGCGATAGCGTTTCGACCGGCGACAAGTCGCGCGTCGAACTCCAGCTCGATTACGCCAACATCTTCCGTCTGGCCGAGCACACGCAGGCCAACATCACCAATCTGACGCGCTCGCAGATTCAAATTCAGATGGGACACGGCATGGCGAACTATACCGTGATGCGAAACAGCGACGCGGACGCCGAAATTGACACGCCGAACGTTTCCATCCGCACCGAGCGGCGTGAAGCGAGCTTCCGGATCCTCGTGACTGCGGACGATAACACTGAGGTTCTGGTGCGGCGCGGCGAAATCGAAATCACGACTCCGCAGGGCGGCACGCGCGTGGGCGCGAACCAGTTCATCACGATTAAGGGCAGCGGCGCCGACACGCAATATCGCATCGGCGAGGCGCCGGCACGGGATGATTGGGATCAATGGAACACCGATCGCGACCGGATGATCAACGGTTCGGTATCGCGCAAGAATACGAATGACTACTACACCGGCACGCAGGATCTCGACGCGAACGGCAACTGGCAGAGTGTTCCCGACTACGGCCAGGCGTGGTTCCCGAACGAGCCGCAGGGCTGGGCTCCTTACAGCGCGGGCAATTGGGTATGGGAACCTTACTGGGGATGGACCTGGGTTTCTTATGAGCCGTGGGGCTGGGCGCCG
>PLHN01000166.1 GCA_003139975.1 Acidobacteriaceae bacterium | reverse complement strand
CACGAGCAGGGCGGCCAGCCCGGAGTTGATCTGATCGGCGCGCGTCAAACTATCGACACTCTCGGCATGCTCGCGGAAAAAACCAAAGGCAACCTCACGCCCAAAGAACAAGGGTTCCTGCAGAACTGTCTCTATGAGCTGCGCATGGCCTACGTCGAAGTCACGAACGCCCTCGCGCGTGCTCCCCAGGCGCCCGGCCCCAGCACAGGTGCCAACGGCTGAGATCATTGACCCAAAGTTCGTTCAGCCGAAGTTCATTCACCCGAAGTCATTCATACGATGCGTGCAACTCTGACAGTTCTGGGCAGCGGTACCTCGATGGGAGTTCCCACCATCGGCTGCGACTGCGCCGTCTGCCATTCCACCGATCCGCGCGACCGCCGCACCCGTCCGTCCATCATGCTCAGCTACCCTGCTCCACACGGCGATGCCCCTCACGGCAATGTCCGCCACGTTGTGATCGACACCACGCCCGATTTCCGCGAGCAGGCATTGCGCGAGCACATCACCCAGCTTGACGCCGTGTTCTATTCGCACACGCATGCCGACCACATTCTCGGCATCGACGACCTGCGCCCGCTCACCTATCGCCACAAGCCCGGCAAGCTGCCGCTTTACGCGACGCCGCGCAACTGCGAATTCCTGCGCAACATGTTCCGCTACATCTTCGAAGCCGATTACAAATTTGGAGGCCTGCCGCTCGTCGAACTCCGGCCCATCGAAGCGCCGGTCGAACTCTTCGGGGCGCGCTTCGAGCCGGTGACGGTGATCCATGGTGAAACGCCCATTCTCGGTTTCCGCTTCGGGTCCGGCGCATACCTTACCGACCACAGTTCGGTGCCGACGGAGTCGCTCGACAAGCTGCGAGATCTCGACGTTCTTTTTCTGGATGCGCTGCGTTACAAGCCGCATCCCACGCATTCCACCGTCGAGCAATCGCTGGCCATCGTGAACGAGGTCAAACCAAAACGCGCGTTTTTCACGCACATCTGTCACGACCTCCCGCACGTGGAAACCAATGCAAAATTGCCGCCGGAGGTGAAATTGGCCTACGACGGAATGAAACTGGAGTTTGAAATTTGACAGTTGGCCGAACCAAATTATGAATTCTCATTCCTGAATTTATGAACTGTCATTCCGAGCGAAGCGAGGAATCTGCAGTTCCCGCGGCGTCTCGGCGGTGAAAAATATTATCGATGCTCACTTTCCACAAACTCGCCGACATCCCGGTCGACTTCGGCCCCACCATCGTCACCGTGGGCAACTTCGATGGCGTCCACCGCGCGCACCGCGCCGTGCTCGAAGAAATTGTCCGCCGCGCTCAGGCCGCGCACGCGCGCTCCGTAGTCGTCACCTTCGAACCGCACCCGGCGCGCATCCTCCGCCCCGATCACACCTTCAAACTCTTGAGCCCGACTCCGGAGAAGCTGCGCCTGCTCGCGACCACCGCCGTCGACGCGGTTTTCCTGCTCCCCTTCACGCGCGACCTCTCACTGATGACGCCGCACCAGTTCGCCCACGATATTCTCAAGCGCCATCTCCACGCCCGCGAAGTTCACGAAGGCTACAACTTCCATTTTGGAAACAAGGCGGCAGGAAATATTCAAGTATTACGTGAGCTTGGCCGCGAGATGGGATTTGAGGTCCACGACTATCCCGAAATGCGCCTCCGTGGCGAGCGCGTTTCCAGCAGCCACATCCGCAAGCTGCTCGCCGAAGGCCGTGCCAGCCGCGCGCGCCACCTGCTCGGCCGCCCCTTCAGCATTCTCTCCACGCCCGGCCGCGGACGCGGCTACGGCGCAAAGTACACTGTGCCCACCATCAACCTCGCGCGCTACGAAGAACTTGTTCCGAAAGATGGCGTCTACGTCACCCGCACCCGCATCGGCAGCGGTCAAAATGAAGAATGCTTCGACTCGGTAACCAACGTCGGCAATCGCCCCACCTTCGGCGCCGATTCCTTCGCCATCGAATCTCACCTGCTGAATTTCCATCCACTGCAACTTTCGGCGGACACGGAAGTCGAACTTCATTTCCTCGATCGTCTGCGCGATGAGATCAAATTCCCGTCGGTGGAAGCTTTGAGAGAGCAGATCGGGCGGGATGTGCAGAAGGCGCAGAAGTATTTGCGGAGGCTGGGGAGATCCCTGCCTCCGCAACGACAGTAACCAATTGATTTTATTGACAATATGCTTTTACATTGAAGTTGTGTGGCAAAATGCCGTACACTAGTTACAGAGGTGAGCCGTGACAACCGCATCTGCAACACGCAAGGAACGACTCGACGCGCGAGTCACTCGCGAAGAAAAAAAGATCATCGAAGAAGCCGCCGGTCTGCGTGGCACCTCGGCTTCGGATTTCTTAAGGATGGCCGCAAAGGAAGCTGCTCTGAACACGATCCGTGAGCATGAAACCCTGACTCTTACCGAGAACTCCAGACGGGTTTTTGTGGAAGCGCTCCTCAATCCTCCGGTGCCGAACGAGAAGGCGATCGCAGCCGCGAAGCGATATAAACGCGAGATCGCATAGTTGGCAGAGCAGGAAAAACAGAAGTTCAGATTTGAGCCGCTCGATAAGCGAGTACATAACCGGGCGGCGTTTTCGTGTGAGCACGAAGCGCTCAATGTCTACTTAAAGGAAAAAGCAAGTCAGGAAGTAAAGAAGCGAGTTGCCGCAGTCTACGTTCTTACACCTGACGGCAAGACGATCGCCGGTTACTACACACTTTCCCACTACACAATCGAACCCGGCGAATTGCCGGATCAAGCTGTAAAACACCTGCGCCTTCCAAAATACGATAAGTTGCCGGCAACTCTCCTGGGAAGACTGGCGCGAAGCCAACAGTTTAAAGGAGCCGGGCTCGGAGAGATCCTGCTCATGGGAGCACTCGAAAAGGCTCTATTCCACAGCAGAAACATCGCCTCGCTAGCCGTTGTCGTAGATGCAATAGATGAGAAGGCACGAAACTTCTACCTGAGTTACGGATTCGTCGTCCTTCCCGATCACCCCAACCGGCTCTTCATGCTGATCGAGACCATTGAGCAACTATTCCGGGAGGCAGCGGAGCGATGAGATTGAGCTTCCGTCAATCGAAGCTCGCAAACAGCAGTTCGGGCGGAATGTGCGGAAGGCGGAGAAGTATTTGCGGCGACCGGGGAGAACCGGGAATCGTTCCTAGTAAATTAGAAGAACTATACAAACTTATGCCGAGCGATAAGGTCAACAAGAAAACGCGTGAAGAGTGGCGTACACTCGGTTTTTTCTACGACGTAGATCACGAAGCCAAGGTTTGGACGTTGATTGGTTCTCGAGCAGGCCTGCTTTGTTTTCGGGACGTACTCCGTGCGTACGTGGCTGATCCGCGCAACACGTTAGAGTCAGAGCACGAACACTACGGGCCCTATATGTACCTCAAAGTTATGACGTGGCAAGAAGCTGGGTTCGACAAGGATGCGATTCGTGGACCATTGGGAGATCTTGCGCGCCTAGCGGAGTTGGTTGAAGCCAAACTTGCCGATGCCCAACCCGGTTCTACGGTTCGTATTCATGAAGAGTTCGCCGCGGACAGTCCATACGCTCTGGTTCTGCAAGTCCACGAAGATAGCTTTGACCCCGCCACTGCGGATCCACTTCTCCCTAATGAAGAAGCCGGCTAGGTAGAGTTCGAGGGCCGAAGCCAAAACTCAGCTTGACCCGTCCACCGTGCTCTCCTGACGACCATCCCCGCTCCCCTGCTACAATCCTTCCCCGCATGGCCATCGGCCCTATCCAGCTCCTCCAGCTAGCCACTCCCGGCCAGCGCCGCACCCTGCTCGCGGCTGCTCTCGGCTGGATGCTCGACTCCTTCGACGCCATGCTCTACGCGCTCGTGCTCGCCCACGTCATGCGCGATCTTGGAATGACCAAGGCCACCGCCGGCCTGCTCTCTACGCTGATGCTGCTGGCCTCGGGCATCGGTGGCATCCTCTTCGGATTCCTCGCCGACCGCGTCGGACGCAAGCGCGCCCTCATGCTCAGCATCGTAACTTACTCGGTCTGCTCGTTTGCGTCGGGGCTTTCCACGTCCATTCTTATGTTGGCGGTGTTTCGTTTCATCCTCGGCCTCGGCATGGGCGGCGAGTGGAACACCGGCGCCACGCTGGTCGCCGAAACCTGGCCCGACGAACTGCGCGCCAAAGCACTTGCGATCGTGCAAAGCTCGTGGGCGATCGGATACGCGCTCGCCGCGCTGGTTGCCGGCATCGTCCTGCGCTATGGCAACTGGCGGATGGTATTTTTCGTCGGCATCCTGCCCGCCGCCGTCACGCTCTGGATTCGCAATCGCGTGCCCGAATCCGAAATGTGGATCGAACGCATCGGGTCCAAGACTAGTAGCGATCAAAATCTTCAACCGCAGAGCACGCAGAGTTCGCAGAGAAATTCTGAGGGGGAAAACCCTGCGCCCTCTCTGCGAACTCAGCGGCCTCCTCAGCGCCCTCCGCGGTTAAAGGCTTTCGATTCCGCTGACGATTCCTTCTTCAATATCTTCCGTCCACCCTATCTCAAGAGCACCCTCGCCCTGCTCTTCCTGAATTTCTTCGGATTATTCGGTTGGTGGGGATTATTCCAGTGGATCCCGGCTTACCTGTCGCTGCCCGTCGACCGCGGCGGCCGCGGCTTCGGCATCATGGGCACAACCACGCTCCTCCTCGTGCTCAACCTGTTCGGCATGTTCCCCGGATACCTCAGCTTCGGCTGGGTGGCAGACTATCTTGGCCGCCGGCGCTCGTTCATGCTCTACCTTTTCGTCGCCGCCTTCCTGATCCCGCTCTATGCCATGGCCCGCTCGCAATCCGCTCTGCTCGTCCTCGGAGCCGTCGTGGCTTTCTTCNNCTACCCCACCAGTTTGCGGGCGCGCGGATTGGGCTTTACCTACACCGGCGCGCGCGCCATGAGCTGCGTCGCCCCGTTCGTAATCGGAAGGATCGGTGACCGCCGAGGGTTGGATTCGGCCTTCTACCTATGCGCAGCGGCATTCCTGCTAGCGAGTTTGATGGCGACGCAGCTTCCGGAAACAAAGGGCCAACGTCTGAAGTAAGATAGTCGCTTGCAAGTCCTTATTCCTCAAAGATCTAGCGGGAGTTTCCTTCTAAATCTTTGATTTCCAAAGACCACATCCAGAGGGGTCCCAGCCGAAAACGGCTCCGGACGAACAAAAATCGACCAAACAAAACCGCCAAGAATCACTTATTCCATCGGCTCGACCACAAGATCCTCTCCGCTCACCGCACGTTCCGGCATCTGGATCAGCACAATTGCCACCAACACCAGCACAATCCCAGCAGTCTGCATCGGACGCAGCAGTTCACCCAGAGCCAGCGCAGCAATCAGAATGCTGAACACTGGCTCCAGGCAACTGGCCACAATCGCGCGCGTAGGCTCCAGATGTTGCAGACCGGCGAAATAACACGAAAATGGCAGCAGCACGGAAAGCAAGGAGAACACGGCCATAAATCCCCACTGCGCGCGCCCATAGTGAGCAGCCACAATCTTCCAGGGAGGATTAACAATGATCCAAAAGACAGCTGCCCCAACCAGCACCCACAGCAGCACTTTCCACCGGTCATAGCGCGCAAGCAAGCTGTGTCCGCCGATGTTATAAAGCGCAAAGGAAAACGCGGCCAGCAACGCCACGGTCACGCCGAGCGGATCCATGCGAAATCCGCCCGATCCCACCAGCCCGACTGCCAGCGCGCAGCCAACAACCGCCAATCCCACAGCGCCACTTCGCCGCCATGTCGGCCGCTGCGCTCCTCGCGCCACCGTGTACAGCAAGACCCACACTGGCGCTGTGTATTGCAGAATAATCGCGGTCGCTACATTGGTCCGCTGAATTGCGAGGTAGTAAAAGTAATTCGAGGCCGCAACGCCAAAAACGCCCAGGAGGAAAAGCCGCGTGAGGTCGCGTCCGGGAACGTTCAACGCAGCCGCTCCGCGACGAGCAACCAGCACAGGCAACAACACCGCCAGCGAAATCGTCACTCGACTCTGGGACAGAATCAGCGGATCGATCTTTCCTATTGACGTGCCAAGCGAAACTCCTGCTGGCAGTAAATGCACCGTGAACGCCGCCCGTCCCAATGTCGCCGAGATTCCCCAGAACAGCGCCGCGCTCCCAATATAGAGGTAGCCGCGCAGTGGATGGGGCTCGGCCTTCACGCCGCATGCTCGATCGTGTAGGTGATCTTGGCCGTCTTCTCGAGCATCGCCGAGACCGAACAGTACTTATCCTTCGAAAGCCGTACCGCGTCTTCCATGGCCTTCTTGCTTACTTCGCCGTGAACCACATAAGTTAAGTGAATCGACGTATACACCGCAGGATGACCGTCCGCACGCTCCGCCTTGGCCCGAACTTCCAGCGCCGTGAATGGCTCGCGTTTCTTCCGCAGAATCCCTACTACATCGGACGCCGTGCAGCCGCACAACGCAATCAGCACCAACTCCATCGGCGTGCTCGCCGTCTTCTCGGCCGCGGTATCCATTACAACCGCGTGTCGCGAACTCGCCGCGCCCACGTACCGCTCATTATCTGTCCAGCTAACCGAAGCTTCTATCATCGTGACCTTTTTTGCTTAAAGAATGTTTGCACAAGAACCGTACAGAGACGCGTCTCCTCGTCTCCCGTTACGTCCTCTAAGACGGGGCAAGCCCCGTCTCTACGAGAGGCAGGCCTCGACGCCCCAGGAGCGTCCGCCCGCACTCGACCTGGCATCCTCCTCATCGCCGGTTGTCCGTCAGGGGCTCGGGATGAATCAGGACGCGGAACAATTCCGGGGCGTCCTGCTTGAATCGGATTTCGAGCGCCGTCTGCACATCATGCACTCGCGAAAGAGGCATATCATCGGGCAGCGTGCAGTGGCAGGAAACGTATAGGCGACCGCGAATCCTCTTGAACTGGAACTCGTGGATGTCGCTCACTTCGGGAAACTCCCTCACCACAGCGCGCAGGCGTTTTTCAAGTCCCGGCTCGCGCACAATCTGTTCGCCGGTTTCAATCGTCGCCGGCTCGCTCTCAATGTGCGTAAGGATAGTCGCAATTTCGGGGACCTCGGCGCGCATCTCGGTTTCGAGCCGCGTTACTTCATCGTGCGCCTGTTTCATGGTGAGCTGCTCGTCGAGTTCCAGATGCTGTTCCACGTGCAACTGCCCGTTCAGATCCTGCACGCTGA
>PLHN01000085.1 GCA_003139975.1 Acidobacteriaceae bacterium | reverse complement strand
ACTGGCTCTACATGCAGGCCTTCAAAATCGCCGTGCAGGAGCGCAATTTCCGCATCCTCGACGTACTGATCGAACTCACGCAACAGATGGTCGAAGGCGAGCTGTTGCAAATGGAGAAGCTGGGCCAGCTGATCTCCTCGCAGGAGTACCTCGACCTGATTTACCGCAAGACAGCATGCCTTTTTTCCGTGTGCATGCGTGTGGGCGGCATTCTTGGCAACGCGACCAGCGAACAGGAAGCCCGCCTCGGCCAATACGGCCGCGACCTCGGCATGGCTTTCCAGATTGTCGACGACGTGCTTGACCTTACCGCCTCTGAGAGCGTATTGGGCAAGCCCGTGGCCAGCGACCTCCGCGAAGGCAAAGCCACCATGGCCATCATTCATGCGCTCGAGCGCTGCTCCGCCGCGGAACGTCGTCAAATCGAAGTGGTAATGCGCGACCGCGCCTTCAACGGCGTCACGCACGACGACATCCTCGCCATCCTCAATCGCTACAACTCTCTCGAATACGCCTCCAGTCAGGCCGCCCACTATGCCGAGTCAGCCCGCAATGCGATCTGCGTTTTCCCGGATTCGGAGATCAAGCGAGCCCTGCTCTGGGCGCCCGAGTATGTGGTAGCAAGAGAAAAATAGCGCCGCGATGCCAGCGGCCACGCTCGGCATATTGGCCTCCCCTGTGATCTCCAGTCTCCCGTGGTAATCGCTCTGGATTGCTTGCTCCAAGCTCATGGCTCGCGGCTTTGGAAATAGCCCGCGACCTCCGCAGCACGTCTGCATCTGATTGCTATACTACGCAAACCATTTCCCCATGACCGACCTGCTCACACTGATCTCGCAACACGGCTACCTGCTGCTGGCGGCTATCTGTTTTGCCGAAGCCGTCGGCCTTCCCCTGCCGGCAGCGCTGGCGCTCCTGACCGCAGGGGCGGTAGCAGCCTACGGGCAGCTTCACTTTTATCTCGTCTTTCTTACTGGCCTGCTGGCCATGCTCTTCGGCGATTCGATTCTGTATTTCACCGGCAGAGCCACCGGCTGGGCGTTGCTGGGATTGCTGTGCCGCCTTTCGGCCAGTCCGGAAACTTGTATCCTGCGCTCGGCCGAATATTTCTATCGCCGCGGCAAGCAAACGCTGCTTTTCTCCAAGTTCATCCCCGGGGTCAACACCATGTCTCCGCCGCTGGCGGGAAGCATGCGCATGCGGCCCCAGCAATTCCTGGCGTTCGACGCTGTCGGCGCGGCGTTATACATCGGCGCCTACGCGCTCGCAGGATATATCTTCAGCGATGCGCTGCGGGCGATCACTCGCGGCCTGCGTTCGGCCGGATCTGCCGCCGAACTGATATTCGGAATCGGACTTGCCGTCTATGTGATCTATCGCATCTGGATTTATCGCAAGTATCGCTTGCTCGACGTGGCTCCGCGCGTGCCCGCCGAAGAGTTGGCCCGTCGCTTGACCGCCGCAACGCCCGGCAGCATCCTTATCGCCGACGTCCGCAGCCACGGCTACTACGATGCCGATTCCGAGCGCATCGCCGGTTCCATCCGCCTCGAGCCCAACCGCCTCGAAGAAGAAATCAAGAACCTCTCCAAGGAGCGCGAGATTTATCTCTACTGCACTTGAGCGCGCGAAGCCACGAGCGCCCGGGTGGCGCATCTGCTGCAACAGGAAGGATTCAAAGTGTTCGTAATCTCCGGCGGCCTGCGCGCCTGGCGTAAAGCCGGCCAGGCAGTAGAGGCAGTCCCCCACGAAGATGTAATCAAGCTGCCAATGTTTAGCTGAGATGACGCCGGTGGAATGCAGTGCGCCTGCGAGGTGATAGCCGGGCGGTGTATAGCGGTAGCGCCGGCATCCTGCCGGCTGTCCCGAGGGCGTCTCGCCCTCGGCGGTGGGCAAGGACATTCGACCGTAGCCACCTGGACGACGGGATATCCCGCTGTGACCCCCATCCTTGGCAGCGTCCGCTCAGAATGCTATCGTCGCAGCATGGGACGACCCTTAAGCCGATGCGGCGTGATTCTCGCAGCGGGCGATTCCTCGCGCATGGGCCGCGACAAAGCCTTGCTCCCCTGGCCTCCGCAAGCTGGCGAAAGCGCTATGGGAGGCACGTTCCTCTCCGCCGCCATCGAACTGTTCACTCCGTGTGTCGACGTCGTTTTAGTAGTCGTCGGCAAGAACGAGCGCGCTCTGACGCCGATTGTCTACGCGAGCGGCGCGTCTCTCGTTGTGAATCCCGATCCCGAGCGTGGTCAGTTCAGTTCTTTGCAGGATGGCCTCCAGGAAGTGCTCAACCGAGGCCAGGATACGGCGCTCATCACGCTGGTCGATCGCCCACCCGCGAAGCCCGCCACGATTGAGGCATTGGACGAGGCCTTCGATCACGCCCTCCGCCAGGGGAAATGGGCCGCAGTCCCCGAGTACCGCGGCAACCATGGTCATCCCATTCTCGTCGGCCGCGAGATGATCGAAGCTTTCCTGAAAGCCCCACCCTCATCCAGCGCGCGCGAAGTCCAGCACGCTCATCAGGAGAAGATCGCCTACGTTCCGGTGGAAGATCCGCGAGTAGTCGCCAACGTCGACACCCCCGAGCAATATGCGGCCCTGCCCCAAGCCGTGCTGCCCTGACCATCCCACTCGGAACCTGCCGGCCAGCGGCAACTCCGGCTATCAACAGTCACGAATTTGCAAGTGCAGAAACAAAACGGGTGACGGCCCGAAAAAGAATGGCCGCCATGCCTACTGCAGCTTCGCATACTCCGCTTTTGCTTCCTTCAGCACGGGAATGTCGGGGTCGGCGTCTTTCCAGAGGGTGAGGAAGTCCTTATAGGCAGCGAGCGCGCGAACGCGGTTGGCATCGGCATCCGCTCCTTGCGAACTTTTTGATTGCGCTGCATTCGCACGCGCCACTCCCAAACGCGCCAGCGCCCCCGTCCAGCAGTTCCAGACAATCCCGCTGTGGTCGAGAACTTTCTGAAACTCCGCGGCGGCCGCGCTGCCCTGTCCGGCTGCCAGATATGCTTCTCCGCGCACGTAGGTCGGATAGAGACAGGAAGCGTTCATCAGGAACTGCATCTGCCCCAACTCGATCGGCGTTGCCGCTTGCAGAGCATTCAGCGCGGCAGCCGGATCCTTTTTATCGCCGTCCAGTGCCAGCTGCGCCTGAATCGTGGGCAGCCACAGTTCCTGCATCTGTGTATCCAGCGGGAAACGCTTCGCTAATTCTTCTGCCAGTGACTTGGCTCGCACAGCATCCGTCCGGCCCGCCACGGCAAACGCCAGGGCGGCTTCGCTTTCGGCGGCTTGACTGGTGGGAGCAAGTTTCAAAGCCGCAATCGCCAGCTTGCTGGCTTCCGCCGGATATCCGAAGGCCGCCTCTCGCTGCGCGGCGATCGCCTCCCATACCGCCCCGCCTTCCTTGCTGTCCGCCTTGACCGCGGAGTCAACCGCCTGCTTGCTCACCTCCCTCGCCCGGCGCAGATGGCCTGCGTAGGCTTCGCTGTCGGAGGAAAGCCCGAGTATCTGGTTCTCGAAGTCGGGTTTATCCGCAAACCACTTCTGCTGCTCTGCCATGCCCGCAGCGTCCCCGCCGAAGTAGGCAAGAATGTAAAGACCTGCGTGAAACGCCTCGTCGTCAACGCCCCGCGCTTGTGCCGCGCGGACGACCTCGCGCCCCTCGTCGAAGCGCTGCAGGCACAGCAAATCCATGAGCAGGTTGACGGAAGCATCGGAGCGTTCCGGCGCCCGCCGCAGACCCTCCTTCGTGATCTCCACCGCTTTTTCGTACTGGCCCTGGGAGGCGTATGCGAGACCTAGATTGCTGAACGCTCCGATGATTCGGGGGTAGGTCGCAATCTCTTTCTCCAGCACCGCAGCCGATTTGTCCAGTTCTCCGGTGACCGACGCATAGTAATCGCCCTCNNCCCTCGATCGACAGTTTTTCCCGCTCGCTGGCATGCTCCCGCAGTTCGAATGCCTTGGTGAAGTATTCGCGCGAGCGCTCCAGCTCCAGCAGACCAAAGTAGTCGCTCCCCAGCGCCCGGTAGGCGCTGGCAAAATTCGGATCGAGCTGAATGGCGCGCAGGTGGTAAGGTATGGCCGCCGGCGGTCCTTTTTCGTTGTAAGCGTCCAGTCCAAGACTGTACGCCTGCAGAGCCTCCAGCGAAGACGTGGTGGCGTCGGCCACACGCACGTCGAACTTCTGCACTGTGGCCAGCGATTCGCCCAACTCCGCGCGCAGCTTCGAGGCCGCGCCGCCCAGCGCATCCAGTACTTTTCCCTTGGACGCCGCTGTCCCCTGTTCCTGCGCCAGCGTGTCTCCGGTAGCGCAATTCACCGCCTTCAACCCGATCACATAATCGCTGCCCAGGCTGGCGATCGCTCCCGCAATGTAGACCTTGCTGCGCGTCCGCCGGCAAAGTTCGCGCGCCAGCTCGGGAGTCAGTTTTGTGCCCGGCGCAACCGCCATCTTCTGCAAGGTCCTTGCCGCGTCGGGGCTGGAGAGCACATTCAGAAACGGCGATTGCCCCAGTGAAATGCTCAGCGCCGTTTTCAGCGAGTTGTCAAATGCCGGGTCGCTGGTGTTGTTGGCAAAATCGGCCAGAACGATCGTGTCTCTGTCGGTCAGGCCCTCGCTTAGTCGATGAAAATGCGAGTAGACGAAGTAGTACGAAAGTCCACCTCCGATCAGACCGGCCAGGAGCAAGGTTGCCAACCTTAGCGGAAACCCGATCTTCGTCTCCGTCGCCTCCGATACCGTTCGCACCGTCCCCGAACCTTGTGCCACTGCCACCGGCCCGGAGACTCCCGCAGAAATCTGCCCGCTCTCGGTGTCGCGTTTCAGCCGTTGCAGGTCGGCTCGNNCGCGGTCTTTCTCCAGCGCTTTCGTGATGATCGCGTCGAGTTGAGCCGGCGCCTGCGGGTTCCGCTGGCTCGGCACTTCCGGGGTTTCGTGAAGGATGGCCCCATAGGTCGCTCCGTCGGTCTCGCGCTCAAACGGCAAGGCGCCCGTGACCATCTCGTAAAGCGTGACGCCAAAAGAAAACAAGTCGGTGCGTTCGTCGAGCGGCTTGCCCGCGACCTGCTCGGGCGACATATAGCTCACCGTGCC
>PLHN01000280.1 GCA_003139975.1 Acidobacteriaceae bacterium | reverse complement strand
GCGGTGTCGTAGTGGCGTTCGCGGAGCGCGCGCGCCATTTTGAGCGCCGTCTTGCGATCGCCGCTCCCAGCGGCTTTGCCCATGGCCAGGAGCGCATCCGTAACCTTCGCCATCGCGCTCACCACGACCACCGGGCGGTCCGCCAACCGGCTCTGGACGATCTGAGCCACGCGATCGATAGCTNNACGGAAGTCCCGCCAAACTTCATGACGATCATGGGCGGGAACGCTCCTGGTTCGCGGTGAAGCGATTTCTCATCCTAGATATCCCTTGGCTTTGAGCAACTCTGCGTTCAGCAGCGCAGCCCCGGCGGCGCCGCGAATCGTGTTGTGAGAAAGAACCGTGAACTTCCAGTCAAGAACGTTGCAGGGGCGCAAGCGGCCGACTGCAGTGGCCATGCCTCCGCCGAGATCGCAATCGAAACGGGGTTGCGGGCGATCGGACGCAGTCATGTAGATCACCGGACGATCGGGCGCGCTCGGTAGACGCAATTGCTGCGGCTCGGCCTTGAAATCGTTCCATGCGGCAATGAGTTCTTCGGGCTTGGCTTTCTTCTTCAATCGTACTGAAACCGACTCAGTGTGCCCGTCCTCGACGGCGACCCGGTTGCACTGTGCGCTCATCGCGAATGGAGCGGGGACGACCTTGCCACCGTTCAGTGTGCCTAGCAGCTTTTGCGTCTCCTCCTCCATCTTCTCTTCTTCGTTCTTAATGTACGGGATGACGTTGCCAAGAATATCGAGGGAAGCGACCCCGGGGTATCCTGCGCCGCTGACGGCCTGCATGGTGACGGCCATCACCGCTTCAAGTTGGAAGTGGCGATGCAAAGGCGCAAGCGCAATTACGAGACCGATGGCCGAGCAATTGGGATTGGTGACGGCAAATCCGCCTGAGGAGCGGCGCCATGACTGCGTCTCGATCAGCGAGATGTGGTCGCCATTTACCTCGGGAATGACTAGCGGCACGTCTGCCTGCATACGTAGAGCGCTCGAATTCGAAACGACGGCGCACCCGGAGGCAGCAAACTGCGGCTCCAGTTCGCGCGCGATGGCAGCGTCGAGCGCAGCAAAGATGATTTTAGGCGCGCCCGCCCGGCTGGCTGGTGAAACGTTCATGTTGGCGATGCGAGCGGGAATGTTGGTTTTGAGACGCCAGCGGGCCGCTTCGGCATAAGGCCGGCCTTCGGAGCGATCGGAAGCGGCGAGCCACGCCACCTCGAACCAGGGATGATGCTCCAGCATTTGGATGAACCGCTGGCCGACGATGCCCGTGGCACCGAGAATTCCTACAGGAAGCTTATTAGGCATAAGTAGATTTCGATTCTATACCAGCGTAATTTGCGGATGGAATAACGAGAGAGGCGAGACAAAAGTCATGCGCAATTCACGAGCGTCCGCTGCTCAGTTCATGCGGAAGGAATTCATTCAGCGGACCGAATTTGCGTTTTTCCGCGTAAATTCGCCAGCGGCGCCACACGATGCGAAGACTCGCCATGACCGGGATCGATAGGTACACGCCAAGAATGCCGGCGATTTCAGCGCCGGCGAGAACGCCGAACAAGGCGGCAAGAGGATGCAATTCGACGCTGGCTCCCATAATGCGGGGAGAGATGACGTAATCCTGCACCATTCTCCAAATCACGAGAAACAGGATTAGGAAAAGCCAATGGGTGTAGCCCGTCAGGAGGGCGACGACGACCATGGCGAGCGCGGCCACCAGCGGTCCGGCAACCGGCACGAATTCCAGCGCGCCTCCCCCGGTGCCAAGCATCAGCGCGTAGGGTACCCGCAGGATTCCCAGGACAGATGAGTAGACGACAAAGGAAAGGGCGGCGAGGATGAGTTGGGCGCGAATGAACTGCGCGAGCATCTGGTTGAGATCGTGCAGAACATCCTGCAAGAACTCGCGCTGGGTCCGTGACTGGACAAGAGAAATCAGAACTCCGTGGAAGTTGTGACCGTCGCGCAGAAAAAAAATAGCGAGGATGGGCACGAGGAATAGCACCCAAACCTCCTGCGCGGCCTCCGCGACCCGAACGCCACCCCGCTGGGCGAATTGGAAAAGATCATCGCGGTGGGCCGTTATAAAACCCTGAATGCGGGATTGTGTGGCCTCGCTCCAGCCGTGCTGTTTGCTGATAGAAGCGACGATCTGGCCAATCTGGCCCGAGACTTGGCCGCTGGTGGCTTTGTCCATTAGGCCTGGCAGGCTCTGTCCAAGGCGCGCGCTTTGGCGGCTGATTCTGGGACCGGCGAAAAGAACAAACAGTCCTAGTGCGACCAGCAGCAACATATAGATGACGGCGATAGCCCGAGGACGGCTGCGAACCAGCTTCTGAACACGCGCTACCGCGGGATCAATGAGGTACGCAAACAAGATGGCAAACAGGAAAAGAATGAGAGTGCGCCGTGCAGCGTAAAGAAAGCCAAGCCCCAGGGCGAACAACAAAGCCGTAAGTAAAACGCGCGACGTGCGTGAATCGAGTACTGTCAAAGGTGATTCCAGAAGCGCTGCAGCTCAAATCCGGAGGCGCTTTCAATCCTCACTCTACCCTAGCAAAGGCGCGTCCAGCCCAAACAAATGATAACGGGCAGTAACCTTCGGCACTCGGAGATGGGAGGGTAGGCTAGTCGCGAATGACTTCGGTGTTGTCGCCCTCGATCCAAATGCGTACGAGTTTGAACTGATCGTCCAGCCATAACTGCCAGCCGCCAGACTCGGTCTTGAGTTCGATTTTGTTGAATTCCTGCTGGTTGCCTTTAAAAGCAATCTTTTCGCGGCCTAGGAACTCGGCGGTTAACGGGGCCGAGGAGTGCTGGCGCGGATCCAAGGTCCCGAACTGAGCTCGCTGCTTCAGCGGGCATTTCACCTGCCCATTTTCCTGCTTGCAACTCGCGGCCAGGAACTTCCAAACAAGAATTTCACGATGAACAAAGAAATAATCATCGAGGATGCTGGTTGACGTCGGAAGCAAGTAGGGTTGTTCCTGATCCTTGGCTTGCGGCCCAGAGCGCCACTTTTGGCTGAGGAATTGATCGTTCGGGAGGACGACCGAACTGGCTTCCTCCGGGCTTATCTCTTTCCAGTCGTAGCGCCGGATCTCCCCGTTGGGGTTGAGATGCATTTCCGAGGATTGGACCGACGCCGCGCCATTGGGATCGTTTTCGGTCTTGAATTCGGACTTGATCACGCTGCCGCTGCGGTCCTGAATCACGGAGAAGGTCTCCGTGCCGACGCGGTGGCCGTTCATGAAAACGCCAAACGAGCCGGAATCGACGGTTTGCCCGGCATGCTCCTTGTCATTCTCTTTTTCCTTGTCCTTGGGGCTGGGGACAGCCGAGGCGCAACCCCAAGCAAGCAGTGGCACTATGACAAAACCGAGGAAACGGTATGAGAGCTTCAAGGTAATTCTCCTGTTCTAAGACTGCGTTGAAGAACTGGGTGTTGCGGGGCCAGGGGGCGGGAATTGACCGGAATTCGAAGGGACATCTCTGGAGGCTTCTCTGAGACGCAATGCAGCCTCAATCTCGGTGCAAATCGAAGCCAGCTCCCGACCGCGGGTCTCAATGACCACAGATGCTTCCCGATAAAACGGAATGCGTTCTCTGTAGAGCCGGGCGAATTCGTCGTGGTCCTTCCGCATGGGTCGTTCTCTGCCATCCTGTTCGCACCGGCGCCAGAGCTCGTCCACCGGGGCATCTAGAAAGACCGTCGGCCAATTGCGCAACGAGGCACGGTTGCTTTCCACAGCAAACGCTCCTCCGCCGAGGGCAACTACGCTGTTCCGTCGGAAGGAGTTGGTTAGAAAGTCGCTCAACGCGGCGGTTTCGGCCGCGCGGAAGGCGACTTCACCTTTTACACGAAAAATCTCCGGAACGCTCTGGCGTTCACGCTGCTCAATCCGTGCGTCCAGATCGAGGAAATCCCAGCCCAGACGGCAGGCGAGTTCCTGGCCGATGGTATTTTTCCCGGAACCCATGAATCCCACAAGAAACACTGCGCGCACTCCCATNNTTGAGGCGGATTTTACCACTGAATGAACGTAGGACAACGGCAGAAGCGGCCTTACCAACAGTACCAAAGAATGCACGTCCTTCCTCAAAAGCCAAGTGGGAATGGCGGGGTTGGAGGGGGAAATCGTGCTGAACCTTGCCGAGAATGGAGTGGGCGCTGAAGTCAGCCGACGCATTTGCGGGGACAATGGCCGTGATGTCGCCGGTATGAGTCGTGAACTTGTAATCGCCGCCGGACCCGAAATCACCGTCGTAGAAAATCTTGCCGCTGCCGGAATTGGCCTTGACTAGTGGGCCGGTGACCGACTTCATCGTAACGTCGCCGCTGATGGACGCAATCTCGACGTGGCCGTCGCGCACATCGGTCAAGGTGATTGGACCACGCATGGTGTTCACGTGCACGTGTCCGTTGCTCACATTGCGAATATCGACGACGGCGTCGGTCCCTTCCAGGCTTAGATCCCCATGGAGCCGTTCCGCCGACAGAGGACCAGTGGAGGAACGAAGGCTCAGCGTCGCGTCGGATGGGACAAGGAGTTCGTAGTCGATTCGGCCCGTCTGCTGGTCGGCGCCCTGAAAAAGATGAGAGATGATTTGAATGCGGTTACCGCTCTGCTGGTTGTCGACCTCCGCCTTATCCGACTGGAGCGTGGCGATGATGAGAACCTCATTGGAGGCACCGGGTTTCACGGAGATGGCGCCGTATTGTGTGTCCACGGAGACATTCGCGTTTGGGCCCACCACATAGCGCAATTCCTTACTAGTCTCGGCAACGGCAACGGAGACCAGACAGGCCGCCAAGACTATCATCACCACATTGCTGCGCGGAACTCTCTCCATAAAACGCCCCTTGGGTCCGGCCCGTGCCGTCCAACCCTTTATCTTACTGAATGCGATCCAATGCCATTCGGTAGAGCAATGCCTTCTGTTGGTACACTTCCAACAAATGTTGCCGTGCGTCCGCGTCTCCCGGGAAGTGCTTAATATATGCCTGCGTCTCGCGGATCTCCGCATTCACAGCATGCAGCTGATTCTCATAAGTTGAACGCATGCCCGGAGCGCGCTCCGAGACCTCACTTAGAAATTGCTCATCCTCCGCATTTGGAGGCGCGGAAATTACGGGTGGCACCTTCAAGCTCCGCGCCACTTTTGTATTCTCTGCCGCCGGTCCCGACGGTGGAAAAGTGCGATGCGGAGCCAGTTGCGCCGCCTGGTTCCCGGTGGATGCCGATTGCGCCGGTTCCACTGGCTGCGCTACTCGTTGGTCTGCAGCCGCTTGCGTAGTTTGCGGCCCGGGCGTCGCTGGCTCAACCACTGGCTGCTGCGCCGCGTGCGGAGCCGCAGGCACGTTCTTTTGGTGCGTCAATTGGTAGGAACCCACCGCCAAAATTGCAACTGCCACCGGTGCCAGCCACCAGGCATTCCAGCGGCGCGTCGGCGTGGGCACAAGTATTGGGCGCGCGGGAACTGCTTCGGCCTCCCGAATGATTCCCTCGGCACGCAGTTGGTTCGCGATCCCAACCCAAACCCGCGCCGGTGGTTCTGCGCTCTCTGCCAGTTCGTGGGCCTCGCTGGCAATCAGCTTCAGGTCACCAACCAGCTCCGAGCACGCCGGACAAGACTGCAAGTGCTGCCGAAATTTCGCATCACCGCCGCCGTCGATCACGTCAGGCAAAACTCGCTCTACATCGGAACACTTCATAAAACTCTCTCCCCGAAACCACAACTTGCATTATCCAGTCTTGGCCTTTTCGGCTCTCATNNTGCGACTTGCTGTTTCCAATCGAGCAACCCACCATCTGGGCGATCTCGTTATGTTCGAAGCCCTCTACATCGTGAAGAACAAAAACCGTCTTGTAGCCGGGCGGCAGCTTGTCGATAGCCCGCTCAAGATGCATGCGTTCGATCGAGCCTTTCAGCTTCACATCGTCCGCGCCAAATTCCTTCCGCGGCGCCTCTTCGTCGCTCTCCAGCGTCTCTTCGAGCGATACCGAAGGCAGTCCCTTCTTGCGCAGCTGCATCAGGACGACGTTCACCGTCATGCGATGCAACCAGGTTGAAAATGCGGATTCGCCTCGAAATGTACCGATCTTGCGAAACAACTGTAGAAATGCCTCCTGTGCCAGATCTTCGGCCTGCGGAGGATTGGACACCATGCGCAAAC
>PLHN01000300.1 GCA_003139975.1 Acidobacteriaceae bacterium | reverse complement strand
GCAGCGCTGAAGCGCTGCGCCACCCGAAATCAAGTGCACCATCGAGTTTTTCAGCCGCCTGTTTAACCGCTGAGGTTACCGAGGCCGTCGCACCAATGCGATCTTTGCAACGGTGGGGAACACATCCCAGGACTAACAGTTCCCCCAACTAAGGCGCCATAGCCTCGGCGTTCCGCAGCGCCTCGTCCATCGTCTGGTTGCTGTGAATCCCTTCATTCACCACCCGCCATCCATCATCGAATTGCCGAAGCGCCACCATCGACCGATACCGCACCCCGCCGTCATACAATGCCGCCCCCACCTGGTTCAGGGGAGCCCAGTGCCACAAAAACTCCACATCCGCAAAGTTCCCAGCCTTGCTTATCCCCGTGATCCCCTCCAGCGTCCGCTGCGCCACCTCAATCCCGAACGGTCCGCGCTGGGTCTCGCTTCCAATCAGCGGCCGAATCGCCGTCACTCCCAGCGGCGACAGCTCCACATCCCAGCACGGAGGAGGCTCCAATCCCACCGGGCACTTTTGCTGCGTCCCAATAATCCATCCCCGCCGTTGCAGCACCATCGACTCCGGAGAATTAAACTCCTTGTTCGAGACCAAACCCGTCGTCAGCCAGAACGTCTGCGGCAGCTTGAACGCCTCCGATTGCGAGATCAAATCCCCCGCCAGCCGCCGCGTAAGGAAATCTCGAGGCGAGCACCCCACACAAAGAGCTAACGTTAGACAAATGCATCCTATCACCCGCGTGATTTTGACCGTCCGCATCAAAAGGTACAATCAATTAGGTAGAACCAGTCATGTTGAGCGACGATTGAGATTCGCAAGGCCGAAGCTCAATCGCAAACGAAACATCCCTACTCTTCTAATCCCGCTTACCTCGCAGCTCGCCATTCATCGCGTCAAAATTCTAACCAATCCCGCCCTTGGCCGCGGCAGAAAGGGCGCCCCCGAAATCTGCCCATCAAACTCCCGAGCCCATCGCCCCGGAATCGCCGCCTGACAACCCGGGCAACATCCCTCCGCCGTCAGCCTATACTCCTCAATCCGGTATCCCAGCCGCCGAATCAAAATCTCGCCACACTGATGGCACGCCGTATCCTCCAGCCCGCGCACACGTCCCGGCAAATTCCCGCAATACACATACCGCAGCCCAGCCGCGCGCCCAATCGCCGCCGCCCGCACCAGGTCCTCCACCCGCGTGTCCTCCGGAGAACTCATCTTATAGTCCCGATGAAACGCCGTGACATGCCAGGGAATATCCACCGACACGCCCGCCATAAACTCCGTCAGTCGCCGCAATTCGTCCTCCGCGTCGTTGAATCCCCGAATCAGCAGCGTAACAATCTCTACCCAAATCCCCATGCCATGCAGCGCCCGAATCGTCTCCAGAATCGGCTCAATCCGCCCGCCCAGTTCCCGATAATGCCGGTCGTCAAACGACTTCAAATCCACCTTATAAAAATCAATCCACGGCTGCAGATACTCCAGCACCTGCGGAGTCCCGTTCCCGTTGGAGACATAAGCCGTCTGCAATCCCGCCGCGCGCGCCTCCCGAAAAACCGCCACCGCCCATTCGCTGGTAATTAAAGGCTCGTTATAAGTCGAAACCATAACCCGCGCGCCGTGGCGAACCGCTTCCTTCACCAGCAACTTCGGATTCGCTTCCTCAATCGGAGAAACCGCCTCCTCATCCCGCAACGCCTGCGAAGTCACCCAGTTCTGGCAATACGAACAATGCAGATCGCACCCTAACATCCCAAAGCTATAGGCCAGAGCTCCGGGTAAAGCATGAAAGAAAGGCTTCTTTTCGATCGGATCGCACTGCGCTCCCGCCACATATCCAAACGGAACATACAGCTTCCCGCCCCGATTGAATCGCACCTTGCAAACCCCGCGCTGCCCCTCGGCAATCGGACAGCAATGCCCGCAAGCAAAGCACCGAATCCGCCCGCCGCCCGCTCGCGTGTCATCCGGCGAACTTGCCTCGATCGCGCCGCGCGTACTTGTCCCCTGATCAATCCTCTCCCAAAGCGCCCGATCCCCTTCCACCACGCGCTCATCCAGAATGTCCCGCAGCGTCGTCATACGCCTATTTTACGACCGTTCGCCTCATGCATTTCCGATTTTCGTATCACCGGCAATTTTCCAACACGAGCAAGGCCGACAACGTATAGAATCTGCGTCACCACTTCGACACAGAGAGGCTTTCGCTTTGAAAACCGGTCTCTGAAGGGTCAAATTCACAAGCGACGTTTACTAGGAGGATTCATGATTAGAAGATTCTCTGCAGTCTCGCTCACCTTAGTCGCGATCCTGTTGGTCGCGAGCATCGTTTGTCAAGCAGCACCACAGTTACCGCTGACGCGTCATGTGCGCGATGAAGTAGCGGATGGCCAGGCGCACTTGGTTGGCCCGCTCCAGGCAAACCAGACCCTCAACTTTGACATGGTTCTTCCCCTGCGCGACCGCGCCGGATTGCAAATTTTCCTGCAGCAACTCTACGATCCCACCAGCCCCTTCTACCAGCTTTTCATCACGCCACAGGAATTCACCGAAAGGTTTGGCCCCAGCCAGGCAGATTGGGACGCCCTGGTCGCATTCGCGAAAGCGAGCGGCTTTGAAATCGTCGGCGGAACCCGCGATGGCAGGGATCTGCAGCTAACCGGCACAGTTGCGAATATCGAGAAGGCACTCCACGTGACCCTGGGCGTCTATACGGATCCCGCCGAGGACCGTTCCTTCTACGCTCCAGACCACGAACCAACCGTAGACTTGCCGTTCCAACTCTGGCACATCACTGGATTAGACAACGATTCCAAACCGCATCCTCTGTATGTCAAGAAGAGCGACTATGCGAAAGCGCATGGGATCGCTGAAACGGACGTCAAGTCGAATACCACCGGGTCCGGCCCTTCGGGCTCTTTCCTGGGCAGCGACATGCGCGCCGCCTATTATCAGGGAACGGCGCTCACCGGCTCGGGCCAGAACATCGCCCTCTTCGAACTCGCGGGCTCTGATTTGGCGGACCTGAGTAAGTATTACAGCAACGTCGGGCAGACAGAACCTTACACTCCCACCCTTGTTTCCACGGGCGGGTATGCTACGACGTGCGTTTATGGCAGCGGTGGCAGCAGTGCTTGTGACGACACGGAGCAGACCATCGACATGACGCAGGCGATGGGCATGGCCCCGGGATCCACAATGCTTTACAACTATGTCTGCGGCAACGTAAAAGCCAATGGCACTGGAAATTTCAGCGATACCGCCTGTATCAGCGCCATGGTTTCGACCACGTCCGCTCCCTTGAGCAAGCAGATCAGTTGCTCGTGGGGCTGGACACCAGCGGACGCCAGCACGCTCGATCCCTACTTCGAGCAGATGGCATCGCAAGGCCAGAACTTTTTTGTCGCCTCTGGCGACAGTTCCACTTGGTCTTCGTCGAATGAGGCTTGGCCCGCGGACGATGCGAACGTCGTCGCCGTCGGCGGCACGGATTTGACAACTTCCGGCGCGGGTGGTCCCTGGAGTGCCGAAACCGCATGGGCCGATAGCGGCGGCGGCATCTCGCCGGACTCGATCCCGATTCCTTCGTGGCAGAAGATATCGGGCGTGATCAACTCATCGAATAAGGGGTCCACGACCTTGCGCAACGGTCCGGACGTCTCCGCCGAAGCCAACTTTGATTTTTATTATTGTGCCGACCAGCAAAGTTGCAGCACGGGTTTAGGCGGAACCAGCTTTGCGGCGCCTATGTGGGCCGGCTATCTGGCTTTGGCCAATCAACAGGCGGCAGCCAACGGTGAGACGATCGGCTTCATTAATCCGGTCATCTACCCGCAAGCCGCTGCTGGCGGAACCACCTACAGCAACCTTTTCCACGACATCACCAGCGGCACGTCGGGCAGCTACTCGGCCGTGACCGGCTACGACCTGGTAACCGGCTGGGGCAGTCCGAAAACAACCGGCCTCATCAACCTGCTGGCTGGATCCTCGACGCCCAGCTTCACGCTCTCGGCTTCACCGAGCAGCTTGACCATCACCCAGGGCAGCAACGGCACCAGCACCATCACCGT
>PLHN01000345.1:10027-10583 GCA_003139975.1 Acidobacteriaceae bacterium | reverse complement strand
CCAAGCTTTTTCTTCTTTTTCAGGTTTTTCGAGGCGACTTCTTTGGTTGTCGTTTCAATCGGTTTCGTCTGCTTTGCGCTCGCGCCCGAATCGATGTAGCCCGGCTTCACATCGATGAACGCCTGCTCCCTCAGTGTCGTCAGGTAAGCTCGCAGCGCCGGTTGCAGCTTTTGCATGTACAACGCGTCCTGGATGCGCGGCTCCGCTTCCTTCAACGTCGGTATGCCGGCAGCCTGGTGCTCGGTCACCTGCAGAATTACGTAGCCCTGTTTGGTACGGATCACGTCCGTCGTCTCTCCAGCCTTGAGCGCAAAGACCTTGTCTTCTAATTCTTTCGCCAGCGTTCCCCGATTGAAGACGCTCAAATCGCCACCGTCTTTGGCCGACGGACCGTCTGAGTTCTTCTTTGCCAAATCAGCGAAAGTAGCGCCCTTGTGAAGCTGTTCGAGCAGGTCCTGAGCCTTGGCCTGTGCCGTGGCAAGCCCTGCCTCATTCTCGGCTTCCGTCGGTCGTTCCGGCTTGCCGTCAAGGCCGGCCGGCTTGACCGGTGGCTTGG
>PLHN01000345.1:0-10007 GCA_003139975.1 Acidobacteriaceae bacterium | reverse complement strand
ACGATCTGGTTGCGCAGGTTCTGTTTGAATTCCTCGTAGGAGGCGCCTTGCGCCTGAGCCGCTTTCTCCAGGTCCTCCATTGTCTCCAGGTTCATCTGCTTCCGCATCTCGTCCAGTTTCTTGACGAGTTCGGTGTCGCCGGTGATACCCAGATCCTTCCCCTTTTGCAGCAGCAATTGCTGGTCAATCAGGTCGCGCAGCACATCCTTCTGCTTGTCGGCAAAGGCGCGGTCGGCATTGCCCGGCTCCTGCTGCTGGACTTCCTGCTTCAACTGGTCCCGGCTGCGCACATATTCCGAACGCGTGACGATCTCGTTGTTTACGCGGGCAATGATTTCTTCCACCACCGTATCGGCAGGAAGCACGGCGGGAAGCAGCATTGCGTATGCTATTGCCGCAAGCGCAATCGATACCTTTTTCATGGAGGCTCTCTGAAAACCCGGGCTAAACCAGGGAGTGTTTTTCGTATTATTCTACTCTGAGTTAGGCCTCGGACCAATTCGGGGCCGCCAAGAATGTAGCGCTGGCCCGAGTCCCAATGAACGGTCGCTTCGGAATTGCAGGCTAATCCGCCCGCATGAGCGTCAGGGCGGTGACGTCATTGTGCCGTGGAGGGTTGTGCAGAAATGCCTGGACCTCCTCCAGAATGCGCCGAGACAAGGCCTTCGCCGAGGGCGATTCGGACCGCATCACGCCTTTCACTCCCGTCAGTCCGAACTCTGAATTCTTGCTCTCCGCTTCCACCACCCCGCGGGAGACGACCGCAAACGCACCCTTCGATCCAAGCCCGACAATCCTGGCGTCGGTTGGGGCCAGCGAGAACAGGCCCAGGGGCAGGCCGGTAGCCGGCAACTCCACCACGCTTGTTTCGTCCCGCAGCAGCGCGGGCGTGTGGCCGGCGTTCACGTAGCATAGCGTGCCCAATTCCTCGTTATAGCAACCGGCAAATGCGGGACAGCTTCGCACGCCCCCGGCCGCGCGCATGATCTCGAGATTCAACCTCCTCGACAGTTCAACCATGGCCTCGGACTCGTTGAGTTCCGGTGCGGAAAAAATCTCCTCAGCCGAACTGTGAAAGCACGTCTTCGCCGCCTCAAGGATGGGAGCGCTGGAGTCGCGCTTGCCCGCTACATCCAGCATTCCAAAGATAAATCGCGTCGGCCCGACCCGCACGAAATCGTGAAAATCACCTCCGGCCTGAGGAGCAAAATATGCCACCGACATCGCTGCGCCCTGCAGAGGCGGCGTATCGGTGTGCATGATGTGAGGAATCTCTCCGGCGGGCGGACTGAATAGCTTTGAGAGCAGCGCCTTCATGACCGGCGAAGTTAGCACAATCGCTGGGAGCCGGACAATGCGCCAATGGTGGGGTTTCCCAAGTCGGCCGGCGGAGGTTCGGCAAACCTCTCATGTTTCAGTAATTTAGGTCACGCAGGAAATTGCACTTCCGGTTTTACTTCCCGTATCGGTCAGCCAGCCAGCGCGCCATGTCATCGCGCAGTTGGCGGTAGTCGCCGTGGATGGCGCCGCGCAACGCGGCTTCGCTCGAACTGCCTTGCCCGAGCCGTTCTAGAACGTGCTGAATCTCGCCCATGCCGTAGGTGTCGCGAATGTATTCGGCGGCAGCCAACGATTCCGCATACGCCACGGTCGCCTCCATGCCCGAAAAACCCATGAAACTGCCTTCGAGAGTGTTATATGGAATCTCCGCTCCTCCGGCAAACATCCCGGCCAGCGTACGCCCGTTCGAGGCGCTGGATTTGCCTTCTTCCATTTGCGCGATCCCTTCGTTCAGCCAGGTCGGACAGCGATTGCTCGTCATCTGCGACACGAAGGAGTGCGTGAGTTCGTGTTTCAGAACTCGCGCCAAATCCGGCGTGATACCGTTGACGCCGCTCACTGGGATCCGCAGCTTGCCGTCATTGATGGCGCCACTCCACGACGGCGCCCGCGTCACGTCGAAGAAAGCCTGCTGCGTGTAAAGGGTCACAGCGATGTTGTTCCGCGGCGAGTAACCGAGATCGCGTACGAGATCGTCAAAGTCGGAATCGAGAGTCGCCAGCAGATCCTTCCGGAAACCTTCCGCGGTGTCCTTGCCTTCGAAGTGCAGATTAAAGTGGCTGCTCTCCTTTTGCGAAAAGTCCGATTCCGCTTTTGACTCCCTCTCGGCCTTCTCCACGTATTGCCTCACAGTCGAATCGGGCCGCAGCGCCAGAGATTTCTTCCACCAGCGAATCGCTTCCGCCGTACGATCGTTGGCGAACTGCACAAATCCAAGCATGGCCAGCGTATCCGGCGAGTCAGGAGCAATCCTCACCGCGCGTTCCGCGTAAGGCAGCGCCTGCGCCGCCTGGCCGGTCCGCATCAGGCAAGCCGCGTAATAGACCAGCAGCGTCGCGTTGTCAGGCTGAAAGCGCAGGGCCGAGTCGTAATAAACCTTGGCTTGCGGAAAATTTCCATCATCCGATTCGTGCTTCCCGGCCAGAAAGTATCCGGTGGCTGCCAGATCAGAATTGCCAGCCCGTTCCAGATCTGTCAACGCTTCGGCATCCACTTTGCCGTCGTGGATGATCTTCTGCAAGACGTCGCCTTCGTGGTCGAAGGTCGGCGCCGCGGGGGTGAAGTCCGCACCCGCTGCGGACGCTCCCGAACTCAAGCGCGCCGGCGCTGCACCGCCCGCGTCTATCCGATCAACCGACGATTTCGGGATAGCGTAGGTGTCTTCCCCCACGTCGTACTCAAGCCGGTCCTTGCTTTTGTCTTCGCGGACCTGGTCGGCCCAGATGGTGCGTCCATTCTTCAGGTGAATAACGTCCGCGGGCGCGGGTGCCGCAGCCAAAAGCACTAAAATGGAGCACAATATTCGCACTGAACTGATTCTAGCAATCGAGGCGGAGGGCTTCGTAGGTGACCAAGGTGTTGGTTCGGTCGCGGCGGATTATCGTGCTGGCCCTGTGTTGCCTCGCTGGCCCTGTCGTTTTTGCCCAGTCCTCGCCAACCGATCCCCACTGCCCGCGGACTTCCACCGGGCTTTATTCGCGCATCCGCAGCGTTGGCTTGGATCCAGGGCGCGTTTACCGCGTGCGCGATGCCGCGATTGACCGGCCCAACCTCAACGTCACCTTGGAGGATGGCGCCCTCGCATTCACCGAGGATATTTGTGGCCGCATTACCGGTGCTTTCTTTGTGGGAGATGGAGATATTCTGCTCCAGCCGCCCAACCGCACCGAGCGCGCCTCCCTCATGCTGTTCACCGGCATGGCCATCCTGGAAGAGCAATTCAATTCGGCCTATCTGCGCTTCAATGACGATACGGCAGAGCTTCTTCAGCCCTTCCTGTCGGTGGGCCAGTGGACGAGCGACTCGTTCAAGGAATGGGACGATGCCAGCCGCCGTCTGGCGGAATACGACTCTTTGCGATTGTTCGTGGACTTCAGCCATTTCCTTCCAGCGTCATCAGCGAGCGCCGCCCCGCCAGGATTTTCCTCTCTTCTGCATCTGCACCTTGCGGGCAAGAAGCTGGGCGCCTTTGAGGTCTTCTGGGACGCCGACGGCGCCGAGCCTCTGTTAGTCGGGCAACTCCGGACCAAAGACAATTTAGGTTTTTTTGATATCTGGACGTCATTCGCGCCCACCTCCGCGACTGGCGCAGCGTCGGTTTCATCCCGAACCGATGTTTCCATCGCTGCTTATCGCATTCAAGCCGCCGTGCAACCGCCAATCGAACTGCGGGCACTGACCGACGTCGATCTCAGCGTCCATAAGGGAGGGCAACGCACTCTTTTGTTTGAGTTGTCTCGCTACTTGAAGGTGGAGTCAGTCGAGTCCGATGGCCACCCGCTTGACTTCATCCAGAATCCCGCGCTGGAAGGAACACAACTTGAGCGAAGAGGAAACGATCTCATTGCAGTCGTGTTTCCGGCGGAACTCACCAGCGGCAAGGGATTGAAACTCCGGTTCCGGTATGCCGGAGATGTTCTGTCCGACGCTGGCAGCGGATTGCTCTATGTCGGCGCCCGCGGCATCTGGTATCCGAACTTTGGACTGAATGCCGCGTCGTTCGACATGGAGTTCCGATACCCCGCTACCTGGACGCTGATCGCGACCGGAAAGCTCAGCTCACAGACTGCAAGCGCCGCGGAAAAAGTCGATGTCGGCGAGAGAACCTCGCATTGGATCTCCGACCGTCCGATTCCTCTCGCGGGATTCAACTTGGGCAAGTACGTGCGCGCTGAAGCGAAGGCTGGCAAAGTCGTGGTGGCAGCTTACGGCACTAAGGGTGTCGAGAAAACCTTCCCGAAGGTTCTGCCCGAGGTGGAGCTTCCCAATCCCTACCCAAGGCTCAATCCGTCAGCTCCCATCATAGTTACTCCAGCTCCTCCCTCGCCTGCGCGTGACTCGCAGGCCGTCGCCGACAAAGCTGCGAAGGCTATCGCAACCTTCTCGCAATGGTATGGTCCCTATCCCTACAGCACACTCGCGCTCACGCAAATGCCCGGCGATCTCAGCCAGGGATGGCCCGGCATGATCTTTCTCTCCAGCTTCGCCTTCCTTAGCCCGCAAGAACAGGCCGATCTGAAGCTCGATCCCGTGACGCGCGACGTGGAGAGTCAAGTTCTGGTTCACGAGACTGCGCACCAGTGGTGGGGCGACCTTGTCTTCTGGAAGTCTTATCGCGATCAGTGGCTTTCCGAAGGACTGGCCAACTATTCGTCCCTCATGCTGCTTGAACTGGAGAATCCTGCGCAATTTCGCCAGGTGATGGATAAATACCGCAACGACCTGCTTGGTAAAAACAAAGACGGCGAGTGGTTGCGCGACGCCGGTCCAGTCACTCTTGGACAACGTCTGATTTCATCGCATTTTCCCAAGGGCTACGAAGCCATCAGCTACGAACGCGGCACCTGGCTTTTCCACATGTTGCGCTGCATGCTGCGCGATTCGGAAGCCGCCTCTTCAACACTAAAAGGCAGGCCGAACGCGGAAGAACCCTTCTTTCGCGCCCTCCGTAAAGTTCGCGAGCGCTACGCCGGCAAGGCCATCAGTAACCGCGAACTGATCCAGGTTTTCGAAGAGGAACTCCCACGCCCACTTTGGTATGACAATCGTCACAAACTCGACTGGTTTGTGGATAGCTGGATCGAAGGAACGGCCATTCCGCAACTCCAAACCCGCAACGTTCGCATCACCGACAAAGCAGGCACAGCCACCATTTCCGGTTTCATCGTGCAAAAGGACGCGCCCGAAAATCTCGTCACCGCCGTTCCTGTCTATGGGGAAGCCGCATCTAACAAAATGATTTTCCTAGGCGAAGTTCTCGCCGATGGTCCTGACACTTCCTTTCACCTGACTGCGCCAGTCGGCATTCACAAGATCGTTCTTGATCCCAACCAGACCGTTCTCACCGCGCCCAAATAGCCTTCCCGCGCTTCCGATCTTCGTGCCGAGGCGTCCCTGTTTCTCACATGCAGTCCGGCGATTCGATTGCTTCTCCACCTGAGTAATTCCCAATGTGACCCAGGAGGACGCCATGCAGCCCGTTGTCTACGCGAACGATCAATCCCATCGTCGCACCATCCTCCTCGTCGAGGATGAGCCCTTTGTGCGCGAAGCGACTTGCAGCATTCTCGAAAACGCCGGTTTTTGTGTTCTCTCCGCCACGGACGCGTGCCAGGCACTCAGGCTTTACGAAGAGTGCAATCGGCCGATCGACCTCATCATGACCGACATGGTTCTTCCCGGGAAGACCGGCCAGGAACTCGGCGCCGATCTTCGCACGCGTTCTTCGCAGTTGAAGATCCTTGTAACCTCGGGTTATGGAAACGCAGAATACGACACCGAAGATGTCGCAAATCGCACCTACTTCTTGTCGAAGCCCTATTCGCGCCGCAGCCTGGTCGAAAAGATCGAGAAGATTCTCAGCCCGCAAATACTGGAACACTCCGCAACCCAGGCGAGCTAGCCGGAACCAGGCTGCGAGTTTCGACCCACGCGTTACGAGCAAACACAGATCGCCAGGTTTGCTCGATGCTCGTAGCTCGTGGCTCTCGCGCCTTAATCACAACGTCTCGCTTCGCCGCCATTTATAATTCCCCGTTCCAAGGAGCCTCAATGAAACTCGAAGGGCGAGTCGCGCTGGTCACTGGAGCATCGCAGGGCATCGGCCACGCATGCGCGCTCCATCTGGCGCGGAACGGCGCCAGCGTCGCCGTCGCAGCGCGTAATCAACCAAATCTGCAGCAACTGGTTGCACAGATCACTGGACAGGGCGGGAAGGCTGTTGCCTTTCCCCTGGACGTGGCGGAAGAAGAGCAGGTCAAGTCCGCGATCAAATCCGTGCTGGCGCATTTCGGCAAGATCGACATCCTGGTCAATAATGCGGGCATCACGCGCGACCAGCTCGTCATGCGCATGAAGCGCGCCGACTGGGACGCAGTCCTCAACACCAATCTGACATCTGCCTTTCTGTGCATCCAGCAGGTCATTCCGTCCATGCTCAAGCAACGCTGGGGACGCATCATCAACATCACCAGCGTCTTCGGCCAGATGGGGCAAGCAGGACAAGCCAACTATGCCGCTTCCAAAGCCGGACTGATTGGCTTGACCATGGCCATCGCGCGCGAGGTTGCGTCACGCAATATCACGTCCAACGCAATTGCGCCGGGTTTCATCGAAACCAGCATGACTGCTGCCCTCAGCGAAGAATTCAAACAGAATGCCGTCAAACAGATTCCGCTTGGCCGAGTTGGAACTCCTGATGATGTCGCGAATGCCGTTGTTTTTCTGGCTGCGGAAGAGTCTTCCTACATCACCGGACACGTGCTCAACGTGAACGGCGGAATGCTGATGGGGTGAGATAGCCTTCAGCCTTCAGCCTTCAGCCGTCAGCTGTCAGCTGTCGTTTTCGGCGCACTGAAAAAGGTCAAGACTAGCTCAAGGTGGGGGTACCCCCCCTCCCCCTAATTCCTCTAAAATATTCGAGAATAAGGACTTAGATGTAAAATATTCAGGAATAAGGAGTTAGGTTGTCGAACCTCTTCCTTTCGCTCCATCGCGCAGGAAAATTTTAATATCTCTCTCCTTTAGAATCATTGGTTTAGGAGAAAATTCGGTAGTGGGCTAAAAGTGAATTAGCCCACTACCGAAAATTCCTCCTAAATCATAGATTTAACGGGACTTATTTGTAAAATATTCCGNNGTCTGTGATGGTGCTCACAGCTTGGGTGTGATGAAAAAGCAAAAATCCCGAGCTTCACGCGGCGGTGGAATCCCACACTAACGTCGAGAGGCACGACCGTTAGGATGGGGACCCTGCGCGGCACGAGGCAATGGAGTCTACTCTATTGTTCTTCAGCGATTGGCAGAATCAATAGCGTTCTTTTTCGTGCTATCCAGCGCCGCCAGATGCTGTTGTGCGAGCATGTACGACGATCCCGGGTATTCGAATTCAGGCTTTTCGACGCGGCGATACATCTTGCCGGCGGCATCCGCAATGCCATACTGCTCCGCGATCAATCCGAATCCAAACCACACTTCTGAGTTGGGTTCTTCGAGTTGCGCAACATCCATGGCCTTGAGCAGATACTCGCGCGCCTGGCTGGTTTTGCCCGCTTGGGCATAGACGCAAGCCAATGTATGCAGGACATTAAAATCGTTGTTCTTACCTAAGTCGTTCGCACGGTGCGCGAGGTCCAGCGTTTCGTCGGTAATTGGGTTGGGCAGTAAGAGCGCGTACCAGGCATACAGGTTCAGGTCCTCTTCCGTAGCCTTGCCTTTGTCGATGATACCCTTCAAGATCTCGCGGGATTTCTCCGTCTGTCCGCGATCGGCTTCGAGCGAAGCCGCCGAGCGCGTGTAGGCCAGTTCGTCTGGATACTGGCGCATCTTTTCCTGCACAAGTTTGTCCCAGTCGCCATAACGCTGGAGACGACGATAGGCAAACGCCAGCAGGTTGAAGGCGCGAACGGAACTGGGTGCGGCGTTCATCAGCTCCTGCGCCGACGTCAGCAACTCCGGCCAGTGCTTCGAAGCGGAATACGCGTACGCCATCACCAGAGTCAGCCGCGTGCGGTCGAGTTCCGCCTTGGCCGCGTCCCGGGCTTGTTTGAGATCCGCGACATACGCGGCGGCCGGTTTGGAGGGAATCAACACCAGCGCTGCGGTTCGCATCGTGGCGGCGTCGGCATCCTGTCCCTTGGTCCAGAAGTGCGGGAAGAGCGCTCCCGATAGCGGGTCATCGCCACTCGAACTATGGATGCGCTCGCGGGCGCGATCCAGCCACGCGCGCGCGCCCGTCAGGTTGTTGCGCTTGAGTTCGCGCAGGACAACCCAGGCCAAATCTTCCGTGTTGGTGGCGGTGCTGTTTGAAGAGAAAGCTGCGATCTTGTAGTTGCTGCCATCCTTGACGATGAAGATTTCCTGCGCCGCCGCGCCTGGGCTCTCGATCGTGATCTTGTAGCCAGTGGAATCGTCTCCTTCAACCGTGCAATGCATGTTAGAGACGACCGTATCCGCAATGTTGACGAGCGTCGAGCCCGTGCCTGTCAACTGCACTCTCAGTTTCGACAGCATCTTGTCGAAGTCCTTTGCCTCGATCCCTCCTTCCTTGTTCTCCGGGTCGAGATAAAGGAGCGATTTGAATTCCTCCAGCTTCAGATTGCCGCTGAGCAGTTGTCCGTACAGCCGAATCACAACGCTCTTGGGGTCCGCGGGATCGATCTTCACGTCGGTATAGGGCCTGGTTTTGCTGAGGATGGCGAAGTTGCGGTTCTGGTTATCGTTACTTTGCCCGCGAGCGGCTTCCGCTAGCATGGCAGCGGCCTCTGGGTATTTTCGCGCACGGACCAGCACGGCCGAGGCATTCGCCAGAACTTTGTTCCGGGACTGTTCGTCGGTGGTGATCTCCAGAGATTTCTTGAGCGCGACCTCACTGCCTGACTCGATCGCTGTTGCCCCCACGATGATTCCCTTGCGCACGTCGCTCGAAGGCAGCGGGGCCGCGTAGTCAAGAACGCCCTTATAGTCGTTGGCGTACCACAGGTCGTAGAGCACGTTGTCTTCGTAGCCGCGCGCGTAGTCCTCATCGAGTTTCTTGAGGTCGCGCAGTACCTCGACGGCCTCCTTCAACGCAGCAACGTCGTTGTAGCGCGTGCCGTTCGCGTCGTATTCGAGCAAAAGCGCCAGGCTAGCGCGCGCGTCTTTGTCCTTTGTGTCAAGTGCGATCGCTTTCTTGTAGGCGGCAACGGCCCCGGCATAGTCCATTCCTTTCTTCACCGAGCGCCCGACCAGATCGTTCTTGAGAACTTCGGCGAGAGTGCTGTAGGCGATAAAGGAATTAGGCTCGAGCTTGATTCCTTCTAGGGCCACTGCCCGAGCGCTCTCGCCAAGTCCAGCTGTTAGCAATGCTCGGGCTAGCTGCGCCTTGTGCAACGCTTCTTTCGGATGCTGGGCGGCGATCGCTTCGTAGGCGGCGAGTCCTTCTTTCACTTTACCGCCGGCAAGCAGCGCGTGGCCGGTATGATCGAAGGTTATAAAGATCGCATCGCGGTTCATTGCCCTTACTACCGCGTCGCGGACCCGCTTTGCTTCTTCTACCGTCAACCTCTGCTGGGTATTTTCCACGCGCAGAACCGCCTCGACTATCGTTCCGTCCGCATTGCTGGAATACTTCTGCGTGAATTGGAGTGTCCCGATCTTCTCGTTGCTTTCGGAAGGCAGTGCCCGCACTTTGAAGCCGAGCGGCGCTGTGATCTTGTAATCCCACTCGGTAGTAAAAGGATTGATCCACCAGTCGGCGGTCCGCGGTTTGTCGGCATCCTCCGCGTTTGCGGGCGGCTTCTCCTCGGCAGTCCTGAAGAATTTCGGGAGGCCGTTGAATAGCCCTTCAATGCGAATTGCCATGGTGGCGCTGTCGAGGTAAGTGCTGCCTCGTCTGCCTGTAGCCACGTACTTTACCCCAGCCGGCTTCTCGAGATTGGCGAGGTCGCCATGTTCCAGCGATGTAAGCG
>PLHN01000262.1 GCA_003139975.1 Acidobacteriaceae bacterium | reverse complement strand
AGCGTAGTGATCGCCGCCGAGCGGCGCGGCGATACCGTCGAGCAGCTGATCGAGCAAATCGTAAACCGAATCGGCGACCAAGAAGCCGCACTCTCCGCCATTGGCTTAACCGAACTCATCCATGGCATCTATCGAGCCAGAACGCCGGAAGTGCGCCTGCGCCGCGAATCCTTTCTAAACGAACTGCTGGCCGACTTGACGGTGTATCCGTACACGAAAGAGACCGCGCTCCTGGCCGGGAAGATCGACGGCGAGCAGCAGAGCCGAGGCGTGGTAATCCCATTCGGAGACCTGCTGATCGGAGCCACGGCCTTGTCACTCGGTTATCAGGTTTTGACCGGCAATCCTCGCGACTTCCAACGTGTCCCCGGTCTTTCCGTTGTGCAACTCTAGCATCCGAGGCGGCGACCCCAACAAGCTGCGCCTGTCGACCCCGTATTACTTGGCCAGGCAAGACATCGACCGCTTCCTGGACGCGTTTGACGCGTGTAACAAGGCGAAGACGTAGCGCTGGTGTAGGGCGGGCTGCGCCGTTTAGACCGTCTGAGCGATATCGCATTGCTCAAGGAAATCTGAGAGCCGCTTGCATTCACGCAGGAAGATATTTGCATGCAGTGTGACTTCTAGGGCACTGGGCACCCACGGATCAGCATCGGATGCAAGGCAGGAAAATGCTTTTCCAAGTTCCCAGAACACAATGCGCTCCCCCTTGCATTCCTTGGGTGCTAAAGTGTTCGCGTTGCACGCCTCGGAATACGTTGCGAAACGCGCAACTGCTGTCTCGTAGAAGATACGTAATCTACTGCTTCCCATGCAGCCCTTCTCGATCTCTCCGTTGTAGTGCTGCCTGACAGACGCGAAGAGAGGATTGTTAACCGATTTCAACCCAAGAACATAATCGACAGTGAACATTTTAAAGAACAAGAGTTCGTCTAGATAGTGTGGGCTGAATTCGCGTTCCAGTTCAGGGCCTGCAGGTTTGAGCGCATAGTCCAACAAAGCCTCGGCAAGAACCACTGCATCAAGGCGCTTTTTCTCCCCTGCCATTTCGGCTCTGGGAACTTCGGGTTGTCCTTCCTTCTCCATAGTCGATCCATTTGCCCAGACGATAGACTCAGCGTGAGTAGACCGTCACCGAAGAAATCACATGGTTTTTGTTGAGTTCGTTAATCACCACTCCAAGGCAGTCGCTTAACGAATCATGGGTGGTTTCTCCTCGACTGTCGAGCTTAGAGGAAAACATGTCATGAAGAATCTCGACTCCCTTCCGCTTTAACTTGCAGGGGTAGCCGAAGCGCACTCGGAGCGTCATGTCTAAATCGCTTTTCGGAGATACCTCAAAGACCGCAGTTTCCCAATATGCAGTGATGAAGAGGCAGCGCGACGTGCTGACGAAGCAGGTAAAGGCAGGACAACAGACTGTCGTGGCGACTGAACCGAAAATACGCGATGGCGGAAGCCGTGAGCTAATCAATGTGAAACGTCCTATTTCGTTCGAGTTTTCGGATCAGGTGTCCGCTGGTAAGCGGGTAAGTCCTCATGATGCTCAGGTTGACGTGTGGTCGCCTCAACAAAGGCGCGACTCGGGACATAGGTTTTGGGAGGAGCCGGCTGATCTCTCGTTTCCACGTCAAGGATTGAATATTGGTAGGTCGCGTGGCACTCAGGGCACTCTTCCTCAAAGTCCCGGCAATAAGTGATGATCGGGTGCCTATATCGCACGGCAGGTCCAATGGGGCACAAGAGAATCACGGTGTAACAACCTACGGTTTTGCATTTAACAGCCCAGTAGGTGAAATCAGGTTCTTTGCTCATGATGCCAGCAGACTAGCTCTCTGATGGACAGCTTGCAAGCCCTTCGCCATAGAGATCGCATAACCGCGGGTGGCCCGTCCAAGCTAGCGTCGGCGGGCCTTTTGACCTCCTCAGTCTACACGGGCTCTTGACAACCTATACCAATATACGTATACATGTATAGTGACAGCGTCAAAGCGCCAGATCGTTTGGGTCGGTGCGAGCCTCAGAGACCTGCGCCGGTTCCCGCGCCAGGTGCGGCGCGACATTGGCCAGGCTCTCTACGCTGCCCAACAGGGCGAAACCGATCCATCGGCCAAGCCTCTGAAAGGTTTTGGCGGAGGATCTGTGCTTGAAATCGTCGCGGATCACAGCGGCAACACGTGGCGTGGGGTTTATACGGTCCGCTACTCAGAAGCGATCTATGTGCTGCACGCGTTCCAGAAGAAATCGAAAAGCGGTATCGCCACGCCGAAGCGGGACCTTGACCTCATCCACCAGCGCTTGGCCCAGGCCGAACGACTCCACCGAAAAGGAATGAATTGACATGGCTGCAAAAAAGAACAGCTCGATGACGGCAGAAAAAAGCAGCGGGAATGTTTTTGCCGACCTCGGCCTCCCGCATTCCGAACAGGAACTCTTAAAGGCAAAGCTCACGCTCCAGATTTACCGCCTCATCAAGAAGCGCGACCTGACGCAAGCCGAGGCCGGCAAAATCCTCGGCATCAAGCAGCCGCACGTCTCTCTGCTGATGCGCAACCGCTCGGGCAGTTTCTCCGTCGAGCGCCTTATGGATTTTCTGACCGCCATGGGCCAAGACGTAGAAATCTCCGTGAGACCAGCCCGCAAAGACAGAGACCACGGCGAAGTATCCGTCGTCGCGTAGATCGATAGACGCCCGACAACCACATGGTCTTGAGTTCAGGATTCATCACAAAACCCGCGTGCCCTGCATCACAGACTTCCAATCGCGTCCCCTGCGAAAATGTCGTCCAGAATTGGGGCAGTTTTTGTGAGCTCGTCTCCTAAGGCGGAGCACACGGCTGCCCCAAAGCCATTTTCCGGGTGTTTAGGAGGCTAAGTCGTTATTCCGGAATACTTTGCGCGTAAAGCCTTGGCGCTCAATATTTTACGTGAAAAATGGTAGGGGGGGAGGGGTACCATATTCGAAGAAAGTTCAGCGATAAGCACCAGAAAAGGCAGCACTTACTCCGGTTTGTTCAGGGTCCAAAATCTTCACAAACCTGACACCTTATGACGCCTGAGAACCGAACTGGGAACTGAGAACTGGGAACTAGCAACTGGGAACTGGCAACTGCCCTACGTCCACCGAAACCAGCGTAGCGCCAGTGCAAACGAAACGCCTCCCCAGAGCGCCAGAATCAGCAGGCGAACGGACTGTGAGGAGAGCGAAGCGCCTTCGAGGATGATGGCTCGCAGAGCGTCGTTGAGCGCGGTGAGTGGAAGGGCTTTGATAAACGGCAGCGCCTTGGCAGGAAAGTGCTCGTAAGAAAAAAAGACGCCGGAGAAAATCCACATTGGCATCATTACGACATTGATCAGCCCGCTGACGCTCTCAACTTTTTGCGCGCGGCATGCAGTAAGCAAACCAACCCCGCCAAAGGCAATCGCGCCGATTGAGCCAAGCACAGCCAACGAAACGAACGCGCCAGCGACGGGCATGTGAAAAACCAACATTCCGAAAACCAGCAGCAGACCGACTTCAATCACCATCAGCACCAATCGGCTGCTCATCACTGCCAGCAAGAAATCGCTGCGCCGCATCGGCGTTGCCAGAAAACGTTTCAGCAGTTTGCGTTGCCGCATGTCGACCAGCGAAAATCCAACTCCCCACATGCCGGAATTCATCAGGCTCATGCCAATCAAGCCCGGAATCAGGAAGTCGATGTAGCGCGAGCCCGGCTCGCTTACCAGCCGGTCGGAGGAAGACACCGGATCGGCGCGCCCGGCGGCCCGCTGCAC
>PLHN01000374.1:2966-4721 GCA_003139975.1 Acidobacteriaceae bacterium | reverse complement strand
CTCGACGTGCAGATGCCGGGCCTTGACGGTTTCGGAGTTATCAAAAAGCTGCTCGATCGCAAGGTTCCTTTGCCGCAAATTGTGTTTGCCACGGCTTTCGATCAATACGCAGTGAAGGCGTTCGAAGTGAATGCGGTCGATTACATCCTGAAGCCGTTCGATAANNCGCGGGCAAGATCCTGATCAAGGCGGCGGGCCGGCTGCTGCTCGCCGATCCAAAGGACATCTGCTTCGCCACCATTGAAGATGGCGTCATCACCGTCACCACCAGCGGCCATCTGGGCATGGAAGGCCAATCAAACTGCCGTACCCTGGAAGAGCTGTTCGAAAGTCTCGATCCCAACCAGTTCTGGCGCGCCCACCGGTCGTTCCTCGTAAACATCAATCACATCCGCGAAGTNNGTGCCCTGGTTCAAGAGTTCCTACCAGTTGCGCATGGATGACAAGAAGCAAACCGAGATCCCGGTAAGCCGCGCCCAAACCCGGCGGCTGCGCGAGTTGGTCAACCTCTAAGAAAGCAAAAAAAGGGGCGGCCGCAAAACAGTCACGTCCGCCCGGGGGAGGGACACTCAAGTGGTTACGCAATTGCCTGCAAAGCTACCCGATTCGGAATCACCAACGTCGACCCTTCGATCCGAATCAACTCTTTCCGTTTCATGTCGCTCAGAAGTCTGGTTACCGTTTCCCGCGAGGAACCGATCATTTGCGCGATTTCCTCGTGCGTGAACTCCGATGGCACGCGCAGGTCGCGGTTGTGCGGCACACCGGCCACCCAGGAGAGCAGGAGGCGCGCGAGCTTTTCCGTAGAACTGCGCGCCAGGAGTAGATCGTAAACATCGTCGAAGGTCTCGTTGGCCTCCCGTGCCAGCAGGGTGGCGCAGGTGAGAGCAAGCTGGCTGTCGCTTTCGACGAGGCGCAGGAAATTGTCGCCCTCCACGAATTTCATCTGACAGAATTCGATGGTAGTGACCGTCACCGGTGCAGGCCGGCCTGAGATGATGGCGCTCAGCCCCAGCACCTGCCGGTTTTCGGCGATCTTCAAAATGACGGTCTTGCCCTCGCGAGTTTCGACGGAGAGCTTGGCGCGGCCGGAACAAACGATATAAATGCCCTGCGGAATCTGACCTTCCGTCAGCAAGGTGGCGTAGGCGGGATACAGCGTAAGGTGCCCAATGCTGCTCAGCATTTCCAGAGGGCCCGAAGGCAAGTGGCAAAAATCGCCGCTGCTGCGGAGCTTACAGTCCACACAGTCGTTTGGGGCAACGAAGCGCCGCAGCACACCCATGGAAGAACACTCCTGTAGGCCCGTGGAATCGAGCGAAATCGAACGCTGGGGAGCGGGAGCGATCCGAGCAAAAATAGAAGTGCACGCTACTGGCCATTACGAATGCTTTTTCAATTGCTTCTTTATCCAATGTCTTGGACTGCCTATGCAGTTTCCGGAAATGGTCCATGGTGCCGTGAAATGGGCAGCACTGACGAAGATTGGGCAATTGACGTGTTTCAATCGAGATACTCGGAACGCGAGATTCCCAGCTTCTGGATCTTGTNNGTACTGCAACGTGGTGCGCTTCACGCCAAGCCGCGCGGCGGCGCCTCCCGGTCCAGAAAGCACGCCTCTAGCCTGGCGCAGCATCTCAAGAATGTGGTCCCGTTCCAGGTCGCGCAGCGTTCCTCCAGATTCCTGAAACCGGCGGAAAGGTTCGCGCAGCTCGGCCAGGGGCGGACGCAGCCGGTTGTCTTGGGACAGAATCA
>PLHN01000374.1:0-2934 GCA_003139975.1 Acidobacteriaceae bacterium | reverse complement strand
ATGTCCTCGCGCCGTTCGCGCAGCGGGGGCAGATGCAGCGGAAACACGTGCAGGCGATAAAACAGGTCGCTGCGGAATAGCTTTTCCTCGACCGCTTGCTCCAGGTCGCGATTACTGGCTGCGATCAAACGCACGTCCACGCGGATGGTCTTGGTTCCCCCCAACCGTTCGAACTCCTGGTCCTGGAGAACCCGCAGCAGCTTGGGCTGCAGTTCCAGTGGAATCTCGCCCACTTCGTCGAGCAGCAGGGTGCCTTTGTCGGCCAACTCCAGCCGGCCGATTTTCTGGCTGACCGCGCCCGTGAACGCGCCTTTCTCGTGCCCGAACAGCTCGCTTTCCAGCAACCCGGTGGGGATCGCGGCGCAGTTTACTTTGATAAGGGGATTGTCCCTACGCTGGCTCATGAAGTGAATGGCACGCGCCACGCGTTCCTTGCCGGTTCCCGTTTCTCCCGTGATGAGCACGGTGGCATCGGTTTCAGCCACGACCGCCGAATAGTCCAGCACGCGCTTCAGCGCCGGACTGTTGCCGACAATTGCCTCGATATTGCCGCTCTCGCCGCGAATCTCGCCTTTGCGGGGCCGTTCTTCCGATACAACGCGGTCACCCGCTTGTCCAACTTCGCCCCGACTTTTGGCATTGTGAAGAGCTGCCGCAATCTGGTTGGCCACTTGCTGCAGATATTCGCCCTCATCGTGGCTATAGACGTTCTCCCCGGTCGCTCCCAGCAGCATCGTTCCGAGGATGCGATCGCCCAGCATGAGCGGCACGGTACATATTGATTGCACTCCTGCCAAGCGAATCTCATTGGCCCTCAGTCCATTGAACTTGTCCAGTTGCTCAGCGTTGTAGAAAGTGACTTGCCGCGTCAGGATCGCCTGTGCGGAGATTGCCCCCGCCAGGGGAATCCGTTCGCGCCCGCCTGCCGGTCCCACGCTGTTCAATGCGGACTCGCCGCCTAGAATTCGCAACGATTGCTTGTCCGGTTCCAACAGAGCAAGTCCGGCGTAGTCGTAGCCGGTGACCTTCCGGACGCTGTCAAATATCGTTGGGATGAGGTGGTCCAGATCGAGCGCTGAGAACTCGCGGGCAATCGAAGCCAGGCTTTGCATCCGGCAGCGCTGCTTTTGTAGTTGGAAATGGAGGTCTTGATTTTCCAGCGCCAGCCCCACGATTCGCGCAGCACGGGTCAGAAAAGGCAGCGTGCAGGGAGCCCCCGCCCCTGGTTCGCCTCCACCAACTCCTATGGCACCGTACCGGAATTTGGCGGTGGTTAGCGGCAATGCGGTGTAGGAGCGTATGCCAAGCTTGCGTAATTCGTGCACAACGCCGGCAAATCGCGTCTCCTGATCAATGTCAGGAATGGTCAGCGGTTCCTGATGCTGCCACACCCAGCCGCAGGGAGACTCATCGACGGAAAAGGTCTTCCCCAGCCCCGCCTCTTGGCCATTTTTCCAGAAGTCGGTGACAATACCGTCCCGCGCCGCATCGTACAGCGCAAAGCTTACGACGTTACACTTCGCCAGTTCGCTCAACAGCGGCACCAGATTCTTGAACAGATCCGGTGCCGGGGGACTGCCCGCGGCCAGTTCCGTAATCGCCAGCAATATCTCGCTGTCGGTGCGTTCCGACCGGACTTCCTGTTTTTCTCCATTGCCGGGGGCATCCGCCTCCCGGCGTTGCCCTTGCGGATCAGGAGCGTACTCCTGCATGAAGCCGAACCTTACCCTTTTTGTATCCTGGGCCCTCTCCTCCAGATTTGAGCAGTTCTGGTGTCGCGCAGCATCCGGCTGCGCGAATTACAGTCTTTTTAGGTCACTCGCAGTTGTTAGTTCCTTACTCTGGAACCTCTATCTCCTGCCGCGGAGCTAACTAGCTTACGAGGCCGTTCTCCCGGTTTGGGCTGCTGCCGGGAACTGACGATTCTTGTTTATTTTGGTTTTCCCCGCAANNTAAGTCCGTAGAACAGCAGCAAGCCGAAATGGGTGATCAGCCCAAATCCTCCCGTCGGCCGCTGTCGTCTGCCCAACAAAAAGTCAATCGCAAGCGCGAAGGCCTGTTGCTCTCCCGCACCAGCCTGGTTCGCCAACTCGAGCTCGCAACCCAAGCGCGCCATCGCCGTATGCTGGAACAGGCAGTGGCCGAAATCGACCGTCAACTCGCTGATTGTGAGCAAGATAACCAAACGTCCTGCACGTAAGGGAATGGTCCGTTCGGATACCCCCCATAAGCAAAACCGCAGACGCTTTTTTCCGCCCCTGACGTATAATCGGCTTGTCCATGAAAGCCCAAGTGTTTGTTTCCCTGAAGAAAAGCGTGCTCGATCCCCAAGGCAAAACCATCCAGGGCGCCCTGACCAAGATCGGCTACAAGGGCCTTGAGGAAGTGCGGCAAGGCAAATATTTCGAGATAACCTTGCGCGGTGGTATCTCAAAGCCGGAAGCACAGGCGGAAGTAGAACGCATGGCGCGCGAGGTTCTAACTAACCCTGTTATTGAGGAGTTTCATTACTCCCTCGAAGAGTAAGTATCGTCGGACGATGGGCGTACGATAGGAGCCCAACCATCAACACGCCCCTCACGGATAAGTTCGCCAAGGAGATCATTCACTAATGTGCGGTATTGTGGGGTATGTCGGCAAAAAAGAAGTCGTCCCTGTCATTATCGAGGGCTTGAGGAAGCTCGAATACCGTGGCTACGACTCCGCGGGAATTGCCGTGGCGGGGAACGGCCAGGGCCTCCAGATCCGGCGCGCCGAAGGCAAACTGCGAAATCTGGAAGAAGTTATCCGCGCGAAGCCGCTCGGCGGAACCTACGGGATCGGCCACACGCGCTGGGCTACCCATGGACGCCCGACCGAAGAAAACGCTCATCCGCACCGTGATTGCACCGGCAAAATCGTCGTCGTTCACAACGGTATCGTCGAAAACTATCT
>PLHN01000207.1 GCA_003139975.1 Acidobacteriaceae bacterium | reverse complement strand
TACTCGATGGCGCTCTCGTTGAGTTTGTTGGCTTCCTGTTTTTGTTTCTCGAAAGAGTCGTGCAGCAAATTTTCCCGTTGCAAGGCGGCCAGATACTGGCTCCGGAGATGGTCCACAGCCTTGTTGGTTTCTGACTGCAATTGGTGATCGATCTCCTTAAGTTGATTGTTAAGCTGAGCAATTTTCGGGTAGGAGGGGCCGAACTGGGTGCCGAGGTCGGCCACTTGGATTTTGAGGGCAGCCTGTTGTGCGCGCAGCGAATCGAGAAGGCCGGAGCCGCCTGGGTTTCCCGTAACGATGGCGGCGGCGATGGCATCGGGATCGGTTGACTGCGTCTGACGGTAGATTGCTTCCTTCTGCATCCGATCCGATTCCGCCAAAGTCAATTCCTTGTTGATTTCGTCGAGCTTCTCGGTGGTGATGTTTTGTTTCTCGTCATTGCCGAGGATTTCGTGTTCCTTCTGGTAGCGGACCAGCTTTTCCTGCGAAGTTTCTACCTTCATCTGCAGGTCGACGAGTTGCTTGGAAAGCCAGTCGGAAGCCTGCATGGTCGATTCGAACTTGGTCTTGAAGTTCTGTTCGACATAAGTGGCGGCGAGCGTATTGACGATGCTGGCGGCGAGCTGCGGATCGGTGCTGTTGTAATGAATCTCGATGATCCGCGTGTTAGGAATGAGCGAGACATGAAGGCCGCCGAGGAAGGCTCCCAGCACGGCGGTGGCGCGGTTGGAATCGGTTTGCAACGAATCGGCCACCAAGTTGGCTTGCTTCTGATCGGGGTGACCGCCGAACTCGGGTCGCTTGTCTAGATTCAGCTGCCGGATGACCTGCAGGGCGAGCAGATCACTTTGAATAATGCGAACCTCCGTGTCCAAATCGCCTTGATCGTAGTATTCGACGACCGGCATGGAATCCTTGAAGCTAATGAGATTCGAATCCGCCTTGTTCACCGCAATTTGCCCGGCCGCTTCGTAGATGGGCGTCTCGCGAAGGCTGGCGATGGCCACGGTGGCAAAAATGCCCACGATACAAGAAATGACAAGCCATTTGCGCTTGATGAGGACGCGCAAATACTCGCGCAGACTCGACTCCTGCGCGGGCAGCACGTTATAAAGTGCCGAGCTCAAAGGCTTCAGCAGTTCCGTCCCTTCGCTGGGGCGGAGTTCGCGCATTTCGTCGCTATTTCTAGGAACCAAAGGGCCTAATGCCATTGACAGTCCTTAACCCCAGACACCATTACGCCGATGACGCAGCGGAGCACAACAAGTTCCGTTTGAGCGTTCACCGCAAGACAAAGCGGAGTCTACGCAGAATCGCCTGATTCTAGCATTCTTAGAGTTGGAACCGGCCAAATAATCCAGCCCAGCTATTGCTTCTTCGTACTTCGGCTTTACCGCCAACGGCGGATTTACTCAGTTATACTAGCGGACGAAGCCTTGCAAGGGGCAAAGCTTTCTCCTGTCCTTTTGGAGAGATCAATCGGGGAATAGCAGATGGTGAATTGGGCGCACGAATCGATACTGGTCACCGGCGGGACCGGATCGTTCGGAAAGAAATTCGTGGAAGTGATGCTGCGCCACTATCACCCGCACCGGCTCGTGGTTTTCAGCCGCGACGAACTAAAGCAGCACGAGATGAGAACATCCGGTTTCGACGATCCCAGCCTGCGGTATTTCCTTGGCGATGTTCGCGACGTTGACCGGCTTCGGCGCGCGTTCGCCGGAGTAACAGCAGTGGTGCACGCGGCGGCGCTGAAGCAGGTCCCGGCTTGCGAGTACAACCCGTTCGAAGCGATCCAGACCAACATCATGGGCGGGCGTAACGTCATCGATGCCGCCATCGATCAGGGCGTGCGCCGTATTCTCGCACTCAGCACCGATAAGGCCGTCAATCCGATTAATCTATATGGCGCGACCAAGCTGTGCGCGGAGAAAATGTTTGTGCAGGCGAACGCCTATGCAGGCAAGAAGGAGACACGGTTCAGCTGCGCACGCTACGGGAACGTGGTGGGCAGCCGGGGCAGCGTGATTCCGATCTTTCTGGAACAGCGCCGGCGCGGGAAAATCACCATTACCGACCCGCGCATGACGCGCTTCTGGCTGACCCTGGAGCAAGGTGTGAGGTTCGTGATCCATTGCATCGAGCAGATGCACGGCGGCGAGATTTTTGTCCCCAAGATTCCGAGCATGCGGCTGGTGGATCTGGCCGAGACCATCGCGCCGGGATGCGAGGTGGAATACATCGGAATTCGTCCGGGAGAAAAGCTGCACGAGGTGCTGGTTTCCGACGACGAATCGAGACATGCGCTGGTTACCGAAGGGATGTACATCATTCAACCGGTGCATCCCTGGTGGAAATCGGAAAACTGGACCAACGCGAAGCCGCTCCCCGAGGGCTTCCGCTACTCAAGTGACACCAACGAAAACTGGCTGACGCGGCGTGAACTGGAAGAGTTGGTCGCCCCGGAAGCGAAGGCTGCGGAGGCGGTGCCTGCCTCTGCCTAGCATGAGTGCCTTACCCACAAAGTTAGAGCCGCTCGCGATTCACGGCGGCACTCCCGTGCGCGAAAAGTTGCTGCCCTACGGGCGGCAGAGTCTCGATGGCGGCGATATCGAGGCTGTGGTGGACGTGCTGAAGTCGGACTGGCTGACGACGGGGCCGAAGGTCGCAGAGTTCGAAGAAGCGTTCGCCGCGTGGGTCGAGGCCAAATTCGCGGTCAGCTTCAGTTCGGGCACGGCGGCGTTGCACGGAGCCGTCTTTGCTGCGGGATTGGGCCCCGGCGATGAGGCGATCACCACGCCCTTGACGTTCTGTGCAACCGCCAACTGCGTCCTCTATCAGGGAGCGACGGCGGTATTCGCCGACGTTTGCGAGGACACGCTGAATGTTGATCCGCGAGAAGTCTCGCGCAAGGTTTCCTCTCGTACTAAGGCCATCATCGCGGTTGACTATGCGGGCCATCCAGCAGCGCTCGCGGAACTGAGGCAGATCGCGAAGAAGCAAAGCGCTTTTCTCATCGAAGACGCCTGCCATGCGCTCGGCGCAGAGTACGGGGGAAAGCGAGTTGGCAGCCTGGCCGACATGACCGTGTTTAGCTTTCACCCGGTGAAACATCTGACGACCGGCGAAGGCGGCATGGTCGCGACTAATGATGCGCGGCTTGCTGCCACCCTGAGACGTTTTCGCAATCACGGCATCAGCAACGAAGCGCGCGAGCGGCAGGAGTCCGGACAGTGGTTCTATGAAATGGTCATGCTCGGATTCAACTACCGGCTAACCGATATTGCCTGTGCGCTGGGAATTTCGCAGTTGGGAAAACTCGAAGCCAATCTGGCCCGCCGCCGGGAAATCGCGGCTGACTATGCGGGCGAGTTCCGGGATTTGCCCGTGCTTGTGCCCAGCGTGCGGCAGGGCGTGGTTCCGGCGTGGCATTTGTATCCTATTCGCTTGAATCTGGAAGCTCTTTCCGCGGGACGAGGAGAGATTTTTCGGGCGCTGCATGCGGAGAACATCGGAGTCAACGTGCACTATATTCCTGTGCACCGGCATCCGTATTATCGCGAGCGATTCCCGTTGAACGATGGAGCTTTTCCGATCGCAGAGAAGGCGTACGAGCAGCTCATTAGCCTGCCGATGTTCCATTCCATGACCGCAAAGGATGTAGAGGATGTCGTCCGCGCAGTTCGCAAGGTGTTGACTCATTACGCAGGGAAAGGCGGTCGAACTTCGACCCTCGCGTCGAAGCGTCCTTAATAACTTCATGTCCACAATGACGGATTGGGTAGGGTATCGAGCTCTGGTAATCGGTTGTGGTTCGATCGGGCGGCGGCACACAAAGAATCTGAAGTCTCTGGGGTTGCGGCGGCTCGCTTTTTGCGACACCAACGCCGAGGCGTTGCAACAATGCAGAAAAGAGGTCGAGGGCGAACTGTTTTCGAATTACGGTGAGGCCCTCGAGAATTTCAAACCAGATCTTGTGTTGGTTTGCACGCCCCCAGTGTGCCACGTGGAGGAAGCCCTGCTAGCGCTGAGGGCTCGCGCCCATGTCTTCATCGAGAAGCCCTTGTCCCACGAGTCGAGTGGAGTTGAGATTCTGATTGCGGAAGCACGCCGCCACGACCGGAGCGTGCAGATCGGCTACAACCTGCGCTTTCATCCGGGGCTGCAGATTCTCAAAGAACTGATCGACTCGGGCAAAATGGGCCGCGTGCTCTGGTTGAACGTCGAGGCCGGTCAATACCTTCCGGATTGGCGCCCCTGGCAGAACTATCGGGAAAGCTACAGCGCGCGCAAGGAGCTTGGCGGTGGAATCATCCTCGACGGCTCGCACGAACTGGACTACATTTGCTGGCTGCTGGGACGGCCGACGGAAGTGAGTTGCCGTGCCGAGCATCTCAGCAGTCTGGAGGTCGATGTCGAGGACTCGGCGTGGATTTACATGACTTTTCCGGAACGCCGCCGGGCCGAGCTTCACCTGGACTTTGTGCAGCGGTCCTACACCCGCACCTGTAAAGTCGTGGCTGAAACCGGAACCGCGCTCTGGGATTTCACTTCGCAGGAAGTGCGCTGGTTCTCAGCCGACGAACCGGGCTGGCACAGTATTCCGTATGTGTTCGAAGCCAACGATATGTACGTTGCCGAAATGCGACACTTTCTGGAATCGCTGGGAAGAGGAACGGGGCCATTGATCGATCTTGAACAAGGACGGGATTTGATTCGGGTGGTGGAAGCAGCGAAGAAGTCGTCAAGTGAAGGACGTCCTCAACCGCTGAATTGGACGACCAGTTCCGTGGGCGGGCCGACGGTCGCGATCATTCAGGCGCGCATGGGTTCGAGCCGGCTGCCGGGGAAAAGCATGGCTGAAATCGAAGGCCGGCCGATGTTGTGGCACGTGGTGGAGCGGGTGAAGCGCGCCAGCCTGGTGGATCGGGTCGTGGTAGCAACATCAACCAATCCGGCGGATGATGCCATTGATGACATGTGCAAGATAAACGGCATCCCCTGTTATCGCGGCAGCGAGAATGACGTGCTTGATCGTTTCTACGGCGCGGCGCGCGCGGAAAAAGCCGCCNNGGGTGGTTCGCATCACGGCCGACTGCCCCCTGATTGATCCAGAAGTGATCGACCGCGTCGTGCGCCGGTTTCAGCGGGGCGACCTCGATTACGCATCCAATGCAATGGCGCGTAGTTACCCGGACGGATTGGACACGGAAANNNNAGAAGCGGCCAAGACCTCGGAACGCGAGCATGTGACTCCGTATCTGCGCTCGGAAAAGTTTCGTACTGCGAATGTCGAGAGCGATTCGGCATCCCTATATCAGTACTATCGCTGGACTGTCGATGAGTTACAGGATTTGGATTTTATCCGCGCCGTATACCGGGCCATGCGAGACAAGGAGGCGTTTGGAATGAAGGATGTTTTGGAATTCCTGGAAAGGAATCCCGGCCTTGACAAGATGAATTCGGAGATTGTTTGTAATCGCGGATATTACAAGAGCCTTTTTGAAGACGCGCAGGCAGCGGCAGCGCCACGGAGATCCATCGAAAAGTCGAAAGCCTGGTTCGAGCGCGCCGGCAAAACGATTCCTGGCTCATCCCAGACTTTCAGCAAAGGCGCTAACCAGCATGTCCAGGGCGTTGCGCCCATGTTCCTGGCGAAAGGCAAGGGCTGTCGCGTTTGGGATGTAGATGGCAACGAGTACGTCGACTACATCCAGGGTTTATTGCCGAACATTCTCGGCTACGCGCACGAGGAATTGAATCAAGCGGTAGCAGAGCAACTGTGCCAAGGGCACAGCTTCTCATTGCCCCACCCGCTTGAGGTGGAACTCGCCGAGCGCCTGGTGAGGCTGATTCCGTGCGCCGAGAGAGTGCGCTTCGGAAAGAACGGGTCAGATGCCACGTCGGGAGCGGTGCGCGCTGCCCGTGCCTTCACCGGGCGGGAACGAATTGCCTGTTGCGGCTACCATGGTTGGCAGGATTGGTACATCGGCAGCACGACGCGAAACGCGGGTGTACCTGAAGCCGTGCGTGCCCTGACGCATCCGTTCGTGTACAACGACCTCGTTTCGTTAGAAAACCTGCTGAATGGCCATCTCGGCGAGTTTGCCGCTGTGATCATGGAACCAGTTAACTTCTGGCCTCCCGCCGCGGGTTTTCTCGAAGGCGTCAAGACTCTTGCTCACGAGCACGGCGCGCTGCTGATCTTCGACGAGATCTGCAGCGGCTTCCACTTCGGGCTCGGTGGAGCGCAGAAGAAGTTCGGGGTCACTCCCGATCTGGCGTGCTTCGGCAAAGCGATGGGCAACGGATTGCCGATCTCGTGTGTGGTCGGCAGCGCCGACGCGATGAAGGTTTTTGAGGACATCTTCTTCAGCTTCACATTTGGTGGGGAAGTGGCGTCGATGGCGGCTGCGATGAAGGTGCTCGACGTGCTGGAAACCACCGACGCCCTGGGACGGATTGAAGCCAACGGACGCGTTCTGCAGGATGGACTCAACGTCCTTGCAAGAGCAGCGGGGTTGCAGGATCAGATCCGGTGCATTGGCTATCCGTCGTGGTCGCTGATCAAGTTTCTCGACGCCGATGGCAAAGACAGCTTGATGGTGCGAAGCCTTTTTACCCAGGAATGCGTGAAACGGGGTGTGTTGCTTCTGGCAACTCACAACATGACGGCAGCGCACGATCCGCTGGCCGTGGAGCAAACGCTCAAAGTATATGCGGAGGTATGCAAAACGCTGGCGAAGTGGTTGAAGGACCCGAATCCGGAAGATCACCTTGAAGGCAAGACGATTCAACCGGTATTCAAGGTCCGCTGAAATTCATGGTTCGGCCAATGACATTCCAGTATTGCAGCAGATGAAGCCGGGCTCACTTGTGATTCGCGCGGATGCGAATGTCTCCATCGGTACTGGTCACGTCATGCGCTGTCTCGCGCTGGCTGAGGCATGGCAGGACGCCGGCGGGTCGGCAAGCTTCTTGTCCGCTGAACTTCCGGATGCTCTTCGCGCTCGTATTACTGCGAATGGGATCCGGCTGGTGCACGTGGACGCCATCCCCGGTAGTTCCCAGGATGCGGTGGCAACGGCCGCGCAGGCCCGCCAACTTCAGAGAAGTTGGACAGTCGTGGACGGCGACCGCTTTCCCGGCGACTTCCTTGAGAACCTTCATGGCGCGGGTGTTCGCGTGCTTCTTGTTGACGACTTTGCCGACCGGGACGTGTTTCCTGTCGATCTGATCGTGAATCCCAATCTTGGCGTAGATACGCAAGAATATCGCGCACGCGGCTCGCACACTCAGGTGCTGGTCGGGCCAAAATATGTTCTGCTGCGCCGAGAATTTCACAGGGCTCGCCAAAGACGCACTGACAGTAAGGGGAACAGGGTTTTAGTCACGTTGGGTGGGAGCGATCCGGGGGAACTCACGCAACGAATTGCCGCTGCCTTGGTTTCCTGTGCTGACCTGCAACTCATGTTGGTTGCCGGCGCGGGATATTCAAAAGTAACGGCGTTGCAGAAAGTGAGTGCACCCAACATTCGAGTGATCGTCGACTCTCAAAACATTGCGGACCTAATGTCGGAGTCGGACCTGGCCGTGATCGCTGCCGGAGGGACGCTTTGGGAACTGCTCTCTATGGGGTGCGTGGTCTTGAGCTATGCTAGGAACACGGTGCAGAAACGCGTCGTGCGGTCGTTGGCGAAGGATGGCGTAGTGGTGGACATGGGCGAAACTGTCGACTTCAGCGCGGCTAGTCTTGTGTCCGAGGTGAGAAGGCTGGCGGATTCGCAGGCCCTTCGCGAACAGATGGCAGCACGAGGGCGCAGACTCGTCGACGGTTTGGGTGCTGCCCGCGTCGTCGAAGCTATGCTGCATCTCGGGGCGCACTGATGGTCAGCATGGTCCCAGTTGTCGAGGCTGACCGTGAAGAGTTTCTGTGCATCGCGGTGGACCATTTTTCAGAACTGAACCCTGCTTTTGTGCCGCAAACTGACTGGAAGCAGCGCTACTTTCCTTCCATCCTGTCGAACCAGAATTATTGTTTGCGATGGATTGTTTGCGATGGGAAGAGGGCAGGGTTCATCCTATTCGGGGTCGAAGATCACCGATTCCTGCCGAGGAAAACTGGCGCTATCTACGAACTTTATGTTCTCCCCGAATTCCGCCGACACGGCGTGGCAAAAGCGTGTGCGCTCGAGGCAATCCGGGAATTATGGACGCATTCTCCTTCGAAAATTCAGCTTGAAGTTGTCGAAGGACGAACGGCCGCGGCCGCGCTTTGGAAGTCGCTTGGATTTCACAAAGTCACCGAGCGATTCGTGCTCGAGCGGAGCGTGCCATGAAGATTGCTATCGCGCAGCCAACCTATCTGCCATGGCTCGGGTATTTCGATCTGCTCGATCAGGTCGATCAGTTCGTTCTGCTCGATAACGTGCAGTTTGAAAAGCAATCATGGCAGCAGCGCAACCGCATCAAAACTCCAACCGGGCTGCAGTGGCTCACGGTACCGGTCGTGTTCCGGGGAAGGCTTCGCCAGCGCATCGCCGAAGTGGAGATTCGCGAGCCGGACTTCTGGTGCGATCATCTGCGCGCGATTGAACTGAACTACCGCCGGGCGCCCTTTTTCGAGCGGTACTTCGGNNCACGCGGCCCATCTAAGTCTTTCGCAACTCACAACCGGAATGCTCCACTGGTTTCGAAGCACACTTGGAATCAGAACGCCGATTGTGCAAGCATCCTGCCTGGCCGTGCAGGGCAAACGCACCGAGTTGTTGGCGGAAATTTGCACGGCGCTGGGAGCAAACGCGTATCTTTCTCCGCTGGGATCGGCGGAGTATCTTCTGAACGAGTTGGCAATCTTGACCAACGGCGGTATCGAGGTGACCTTTCATCATTACGAACACCCGGAGTACAAGCAGNNGCCTTATGCCTGCGTGCTTGACCTGCTGTTCAACGAGGGCGAAAACGCGCTTGCTGTTATCCGCAGTGGCCGCTGCACGCCGTTTCTTCCCGGCGAAGCCGTGTCTCATCCCAACGAAAAGGTGAGTTCGTGATGGGGCCTAGCCTTCAGATCAACAAGCGCTTGATTGGACCCGGCGCGCCCGTCTATGTCGTTGCCGAACTCTCCGCGAATCATAATCAGAGTTTCGAGCAGGCGGTTCGCATCGTTCACGCCGCGAAAGACGCCGGTGCCGATGCCGTCAAGCTGCAAACCTACACACCCGACACGATCACGCTGCGCAGCGACAAGGAGTGCTTCCGCATCAGCGGCGGGACGCTCTGGGATGGCCGCACACTCCACGATCTCTATCAGGAAGCGTTCACGCCCTGGGAATGGCAGCCCAAGCTGAAAGATTTAGCGGAGCAACTCGGCATGCATTGTTTCTCCAGCGCGTTCGACGGGACGGCGGTGGATTTCCTCGAGCAGATGAATGTGCCCGCGCACAAAGTGGCATCGTGCGAACTGGTCGATATTGGGCTGATTCAGAAAATGGCCCGCACGGGCAAACCTTTGATCATGTCGACAGGCATGGCGAGCGAGGACGAGATTGCGGAAGCAGTCGAAGCTGCGCGGGCGGCAGGCGCAACCGAGATCGCCTTGCTGAAGTGCACGAGCGCTTACCCGGCGCTGCCCGAGGAAGCCAACCTGCGCACCATTCCCGAACTGGCCCGGCGTTTCGATTCTCCTGCGGGACTTTCCGATCACACGATGGGGATTGCGGTGCCCGCGGCCGCCGTTGCCCTGGGCGCGTGCATCATCGAAAAGCATCTTTGTTTGAGTCGCGCGGACGGCGGTCCCGACGGCGCATTCTCCCTCGAGCCGCAGGAATTTAAGGCGATGGTCGATGCGGTGCGCACGGCGGAAAAGGCTCTTGGATCCGTTCAGTTTGCACCGTCGGCGCGCGAAGCCGGCAGCCGCAAATTTCGGCGCTCGCTTTTCGTTGCCGAAAATATCAGGAGAGGCGAGGTCTTCACGGTGCAAAACGTGCGGTCGGTTCGCCCCTCCGATGGCTTGCACCCCCGGCACCTGAAAGAAGTTCTGGGCCAGCGCGCCGCCCGCGACATAGAAAAAGGAACGCCCCTCGATTGGACGCTAGTGTTGCGCTGAACTTCCGCGCCCAGTTTGCATAGTGCAGTTGCTTAATGAAAATTCTCCTCCTTCATCCCGAAGACGCCTTCCAGCGTTCATGGGTTCGCGGCCAGTGGGACCTAGTTGTTGACCTGGGCAAAGCTCCAAAGTCGTCCTATGAGGACTGGAGCCGCCAACTCGGGTGTCCGGTTTTTAGCATTTTTGATCTCGCTATTGAAGTTGAGGATTTGCTGGCATGGCGCGACCTGCTGCACTTAGGCTTGAGCCGTGTAGTCGATCGCTTCGGTATCGACTGGTGGGACGTGATCGGAATCCTGTTGCAACCGGAGATGCAGGACTTGCGGCTGGTACAACGCCTCGCCAACAAGATCGGAGCCTGCGAGGCACTGACCGTGACGCGGCCATCGCCACTTGCGGAAGCGCTGCGCCTGCAATTGCGTTGCCCGCTAAGAGTGCTCGGCGCGGGCCTGCAACGGCGGCTTGTTCGAAGCGCGAGCCGCGTTGGGCGCGCGGCAGCCAATCTGAATTTCCGCCAGCTACGGCAGGTCGTTTATGACAAGTACGACGAGCGCTATCTGTTGAGGCAGAGGTTTGCCGCAAGCGCAGCTCGATCATCCGAGCCGGTAGTGCTGATCCCGAGCGCTTATTCGAACGTCACCCGAACTGCATTCCGTTATACGGAGGTATTGCCAGACCAGCAATTCTTGCTCGTGCTGGCGCGTGAGACTGGCGAAAGCTCTTTGACTCCCCGCAACGTGCAGACCGAAGCGCTCGCCGCATTCGCTAAACGAGGATGCGACCAGGATGAACTGCGGCGGCTGGAGAGCGGATGGAATGAACTTCAAAGTTCGCTTCGATCGCACCCTGAATTCTCGGTGAGCGCTCAACTAGGCGTGCTGAGCAATGCGAAGCGGTGGTTGCGTTGGGGCGTGGCGGTTCGCGATGCTTGGAATGCCGTGTTCGAACGACGTGAGGTGGTTGCGTGCCTGAGTGCGGACGATTCGAATCCCTATACCAGGATTCCGCTGCTTCTTGCGCGCCAGCGGCGGCTTCCGGCGGTCGCTTGTCATCATGGAGCTCTCGACGGAATCATGGCCTTCAAGAATCCCGCTTTTTCGACCTACCTGGTGAAGGGGGAAATGGAGAAGGATTACCTGGAGCGCGTGTGTAGAGTCGATGCCAGTGGCCTTCGCATCGGCGCGCCCTTCACGCCGATGCAAGATCGCCGGCTGTGGAGTGATGGCGCGCCCTGGATCGTTTTCTTCACCGAGCCCTACGAAACCGATCTCTGGCGCCCGGAAGCCATTTATAAGGAAATCGTGCCTCGCTTGTGCGCGGCAGCCCGGAAAGCGGGGAAGAGAGTTGTGCTGAAGCTCCATCCGTTTGAGAGCGCGCGCGAGCGCCAACGGATGCTGAATCGAGTGCTAAGCGAGGACGAGTTGCAAGTGGTGAGCATTGTCGCGGCGCCACTGTCAAACGAGATCCTGCAAAACACATGGTGCGCCGTGACCGTCGAATCCACGACCGCTTTCGAGTGCGCAAGCGTCGGAATCCCGGCCTTCCTGTGCGGATGGCTGCGACACGCGTATGTTGGCTATGCGCCTCAGTATGCCCGCTTTGGCGTGGCGCAGATGCTTGATTGTCCGGACGATCTTTTGAAAATTCCCAACAGGTTGAAAGGGGCGATTCCTCCCGCTAGCCTGCGCAACCGGTTGGTGCGCGCCATGGCGCCTGAGCAACTGTCGGAAATTCTGGGGGGTTCTCGGTCGGGCACTCTGCGATAATCTTCAGAACAGCGTGGCCGGCATAGCAACGGAGCAGCGACAAATCTTGGGCACCTCCGATACAACAATCGAGCCGCTGGATTCGCCATTACTGGCAAATCAGCAAGCCCAATTCCGCAGTCAGGTTGGCGAAATTTCGCGGCACTCCACGGTGTATTTTGCGGGCAGCCTGTTTACCGCAGCCGCCGGATATCTCTTCAAGATCTACGCGGCGCGGGTTCTGGGCGCGGATGGGCTGGGCATTTACGCGCTTGGCATGACGATTGTCGGGTTCCTGGGAATCTTCAACGGTTTGGGCCTGCCACAAGCGGCGACGCGGTTTGTTGCGGCGTACTCTGGAACCGGGCAATGGCAGCGGCTGCACGGGTTTCTTCGCCGAATGTCAGCGGTGCTGCTCGTCAGCAATGTGGCCATGGCTATCGCAGTCCTTGTCACTGGACCATGGTTGGCGCTGCACATCTACCACACGCCGGCGCTCATTCCGTACTTACCTTTTTTCGCGGCCTTGCTTGCACTGGGAGGACTGACCTCGTTTTGCGGGCAGATTCTTGCCGGTTACAAGGACGTCGCAGTCCGCACCTTGATAACGAATTTCATTGGCAGTCCGCTGAGCGTCGTGGCCGGCGTTATCGTTCTGAGCGCCGGTCTGGCGCTGCGCGGCTATTTGTTCTCGCAGGTGGCGGCGAGTGCGGTGGTTCTTCTTCTGCTTGTTTCTATGGCCTGGAAAATGACTCCGCCGCAGGCGCGGCGGCCCCCGGGCGGCGCGGTCGCAATGGAACCTGAGGTTTTCTGGTTCTCGGCGGCTGCGTTGGGCGTAAGTTTCCTGGAATTTATTTTGTCCCAGACTGATAAGGTGCTGCTCGGAGTTTTCCTTGCGGCGCGGGATGTCGGTATCTACGCGGTCGCGGCCACGCTTGTTGGTTTTGTGTCCATCGTTCTGCAGTCGGTAAACCAGATTTTCTCTCCCACCATCGCAGACTTGCACGCGCGTGGAGAGCACGCTCTGCTGAGCCGACTTTTTCAAACACTCACGAAGTGGATTTTCGGGCTGACCTTGCCGCTGGCGTTCGTCGTGATGATTTTCTCCAAACCGCTCATGCTGCTGTTCGGTCCTGCATTTGGGGCAGGCTGGGCGGTGCTAATCGTCGGTACACTCGGTCAGTTGATAAACACGGGTGTGGGCTCGGTTGGCTACCTACTGCTGATGTCAGGCAATCAACGGCGCCTGATTCGGATTCAGGCGATGATGGCGATTTTTGTAGTGGCCGTCACCCTGGTCCTGGTGAGACCATTCGGAATGCTGGGCGTGGCGGCAGCAGCGGCGTTGAGCAATGCGGTGAGCAATTATTTTTATCTGCGCGAAGTTCGTGTCGCGTTGCAATTCTCGCCCTACAACTGGACTTATTTTCGCCTGATTGTGCCCGCCATGGCGACCATTGGCACGGTGTTCGGCGTAAAGCTCGCGGTGGGCCAGCACCAGCCGCAATGGCCCTGGATTGGCGCGGCGCTGGTGGCTTCGTATGTCGTGTTTGGTGGGCTGTCCTTGATCTTTGGCTTGGATGATGACGACAAAGTGATTATGACTGCGGTTCGGGATCGGATACGTGGAGCCATCGGAAAGTGAACACCCAGAGGCAGGTCAGCTTGCCGGAAGAACTCTGCGCTGCGGCTGAACAGCGCTATGGCAAGCAATTTCCAACGATCGAGTCGTTACTGGAATTCATTCTGCATGAAATTCTTCGCGACGATGCCGAGAAGCTCGACCAGAAAGAAAAGGCAATCCTTGAGCAGCGCTTGCGGGACCTGGGTTACATCTGACCCTTACTATGCGAGCGCAGCCAACCCTTGAACAGGTTTCAAAGGACAGTCGAGAGCGTGTCCGACCTTCGCTTCGAAACCCGAACTGGCTGATTCTGCGTCACCGCCGTCGAATTGCTGAAGAGAGAATCGAGCGGTTGCCAACCGCTGGGCTAACGGTGCTGGATGTTGGGGGGCGATTGCAGCCTTATCGCCCACTGCTCGGAGTGCGCGTGAAGAATTACGTGGCGATCGACCCGCAACTGACTCCGCTGGTTAACGCGGCGGCCGTTGCCGAAGCGCTTCCTTTTTCGGACGGTCAATTCGATCTCGTGATCTGCACGCAGGTGCTGGAATATCTTCCCGAGCCGGCCCGAGCGTTGGAAGAAATCAGGCGAGTGCTGCGAACCGGCGGCAGTGCATTTATCAGCGCTCCGTCGGTTTTTGTGCGCGACTCCGACCAGGAATACTGGCGCTTCTTGCCCGAGGGACTGCGCTACCTGCTTCGCGATTTTGCAGAAGTTGAAGTGATTCCGGAAGGGAACAGTGTCACCGGCCTTTTTCGCACATTGAACGTGTTCCTGATTTCGTTTGCCAGGCCGAGGTTCCTGGTGCCTGTGCTAGCGTGGACTCTGGTGCCCATTCTTAATGTGGCTGGAAGCATCCTGGAAAAGCTGGGGGGTACAGGCGACTATTTCACGGCCAACTTCAGCGCGTGGGTTCGCAAATGACGGCCTCAACACAAACCGGGCCCGGTCCAATGAGTCAATCTGAATGATCGATCGTCTCTTCCGCCATTGGAACCGCGCAAAAGATTCCGCTGAACTTGGGCTTCGCTTCGATCGGCCGCTCGTGCTGTTTCAAAGCGATGACTGGGGCCGGGTTGGTGTGCGCGATCGCGAAGGATGGGACGAACTGCAAGCGAAAGGCCTGAACCTGGGGGAGAAGCCGTACGACTCTTACAGCCTGGAAACGTCCGGCGATTTGCAAGCTCTAAGCGACGTGCTAAGAAAACACCATGACAGCGCTGGCCGTCATCCTTGCATCGGAATGAATTTCATCATGGCGAATGTGGATTTTCAACACGGGGGAAAAAGCACGCGAGAGATTCTGTTGCGGCCCCTGACAGACGGTCTTCCCGAGCCTTGGCAACGCCCCTCGCTGATGGAGGCTTATCAGGAAGGAATTCGCGAGCGGCTGTTCTCGCCCGCATTGCACTGTCTGACTCATTTTTGCGTAGCTGCCGTTGCAAGAGAACTCGAAGCGAATGGCGAGCGAGGTCAGTTGTTGCAGACACTTTGGCGAGCCGGGACGCCTTACATCCACTGGCGTATGCCATGGGTTGGATACGAGTATTGGGACCCAGCTTTGCCGCCGGCGGAGAGATTTTTGTCCTTGGCGGATCAGCGTGCAGCCATTCACCGTGCCGCGGAAATCTACCGAGCGCTGTTCGCCGCCATTCCGCTCAGTGCGTGTGCTCCCGGCTATCGTGCCAATCAAGATACGAAGACCGCGTGGTTTGAAGCGGGAGTGCGTGTGGCTCAAGGTGGACCTGGCGGGAAAAAGGGGCCATCGTTCGACGCAAACGGCATGCTTCTGATATTCCGCAACGTGGAAATGGAACCGGCTACCGAAGCATGCGATCTGGAGAATGTCGTCAAGCAGGCAAATGATTGCCTCTCAGGCGGGCTGCCAGCGATCGTTTCAATCCACTCGATCAATTTTCATTCCACAATTCGAGACTTCCGCACGCCAACCTTGACGATGCTCAACGGTTTTCTGAGCGCGATGGAAAGTAAGTGGCCAGACCTGCTCTACGTTAGCGACGAAGACTTATGGCAGATTACGACTCAAGGCGTCTTTACTGGCGCGCTTGAGAAGATCGCGGTAGGCGTGAAAGCCGCAGGAACGGATCGCTAGCGTGCCAGAGAACCCGACAGAGACCGGGGGAGCGCGATCGCTGGTGTTGATCACCGTAGATTGCCTGCGGGCCGATCACTGTGGATTCTATGGCTATGCTCGCCCCACGACTCCGTTCCTCGATGCTCTGGCATCGGAGTCGTTTGTTGCTCCAACTGCGGTTGTCGCTGGCGCGCCGACGTATTATTCGCTTCCGGCAATGTTGGCGTCTCGTATGCCGCTTGCCTTAGGGAGGGATGTGGTTGGTCTGGCGCCAGATGAGGACACGCTGGCGACAGCCCTGCACCGGGCTGGTTACGCTACAGCCGCATTTTCGGCGGGCAACCCTTACATCTCGACGCGCTTTGGATACAACCGGGGATTCGAGGTCTTCCACGACTTTCTCGACTTCGACGCGGGCGCAACTCCGGGTCTGAATGTTGCGAATTCTCTCCAGAACGCGCGTCTTCGCCGGAGCCCGAATCGATGGCTGAAGAAGTCCGCCCAGGCTGTGGGACTCACCTACCTTTACGACGAACTCTATTTTCAGTACCGCGCAAGGATCACTGCGCCTGCGGTTGGCAGCGTGGATGACTTACGAAAATATCCATCCGCAGACATCGTTATGGAATCCGCCGAGTCGTGGCTCGCGTCGATCGATTCGCGTCCATTCTTTCTCTGGATTCACTTGATGGATCCTCATCACCCCTACTATCCACGCGCAGCCGCGCTCCGCGACTTAACTGGAAGATATCTTTCACCGGCACGGGTGCGCTACCTGAATGAGTTCTGGAACCGGTCAGACGTAGCGGTTAATCGCTTGCAGAAACACAAGGAGGCTGTTGTTGAGCTTTACGATGCAGGGATTCGTTGGGTGGACTTCCAGATCGCTCGCCTGGTGAGTGGTCTACAGCGCTCGTCCCGGTGGGACAACTGTGTGTTTGCGCTCACAGCCGACCACGGTGAGGAGTTTCTGGAACATGGCCGACGCTACCATGCTCCCGTGAGTTTGACAGAAGAGGTCGCGCGCGTGCCACTGCTCTGCCGTGTTCCGGGTATGCAAAAAGTGACGCGCCAAGCGCCACAACTGAGTTCCCAGACCTCACTGGCTTCGGGGACTGGCATGGTCTTCAGTCACCTCCATCTGGCGCCGACGTTGCTCGATATTCTGGATGTGCCGCCACCATCCGGTTTTCGAGGCAAGAGTTTGTGGACGCGATTGCAACGTGTGGCAATGCCCGATGGTCGAGATAGCGACGCGGCGGATTTGGCGATTGCCGAGTGCGTGTATGGCTGCACGAATCCTCTTAACGAACAGACCCGCTTGTCGCCAAGGCTTCTGTGCGTGCGCGAGGCGCGGTACAAGCTGGTCATACGACTCGAAGCGGGAGCGGCCGAAGAGATTTACGACATAATTTCGGACCCAAAGGAAAAAAGCCCGTTGCAGGGCCGGGAAACGGCGGAAATTCGCCGTCGCCTCTTGCTAGTTGCGATGGAGTACATCAAAACAACATCGGCCGGCGATCGTTCCGCCCGTCTGAAATTTCTTTTGCGGGACCTTCGACTAAAATTGCATTCCTAGCATCCTGTTGACTTGAGGACCATCCCATCAGCCACGAGCGCATGATCACGGTTTTCACTCCCTCGTTTGCCGACGAGAGCAATACAAACGCGCAAAATCTCACGGTGAAAGAGGTAGTCGCGCGGCTCGACCCGGCGCGGTACCGTGTCATTATGTTCAGCGCCGGCGCTCCCGATACGCGAATTTTCGGACGTAAGAACACCCAGATTCTTCGCTGGGGGAAGCATGCCAATACCCCGCGCATTCTGGTGCAACTGCTCGCCGGCGCTCCCGATGTCTACTTCTTTCCGAGAGAAGGACCCATCGACGCGGCGTTTCTAGCCGCTCGTGCGAAACTGCGCTTGCGGTCTGCGCTGGTGACGTATGTCGTATCCGGAGGGCTCGAAGCAGGCCAAGAGAGAGAACGCCCAGTTCTGTGGCGAGCCATGCGGGAATGCGACGCCCTCGCCGCCAACAGCCGCCACATGGCAGAAACGGTGCGCAAACTGAGCGGTAAGAATGTAGATGTCGTCTACGATGGCATCGACCGCCGCTATTATTATCCATGCCCGCAACCTGCGGTCAGTTCCAGAAGCAGGGGCATTCTGTTTGCCGGCTCGTTCCGAGCCTACAAGCGTGCGGATTTGGTCGTGCAGCAGGCAACCCGATTTCCGCAGTGGGAGTTCCGGTTGGCCGGAGCGGGCGAAGGAGAAAACGCGTGCCGGAAATTGGCGCAAGATGCGAACTGCCAGAATGTCCAGTTTCTCGGTCACTTGAATGCGGAGCAACTGGGTGAGGAAATGCGGCAAGCGCAGATATTCTTCTTCCCGAGCGAACTCGAAGGTCATCCACAGGTGCTCGGACAAGCGGCCGCCTGCGGACTGCCATGTATCGCTCGCCGTTCGTACAGTCCCGACTATATGGTGGACGGCGTCACAGGCCTGCTGGCCAATTCCGACGCCGAGTTAGGCGCGGCGCTCGATCGATTGATAGAAGATTCGGAATTACGAAAACAGATGTCGGCCGCAGCCATCCACCACGCCGAGAAATTCGAATGGGACGACGCGACCGAACAATGGCAGCAGATTATGGAAGCTGCGATTCTGAATCGGAAAAAACGCGGAGGCGGAGGTGTCTAGTGAGTTGAGCGGCTTGCGGGCAAATGACCGTTAAAGCACTGCGATGAGACTCGTTTGCACATACCGTGAATAGGCAAGATAAGGGCTAAAATGTTGTCCTTTTTGAGGTCAAGAAGGAAATTTCGGGTAATCCACACATGACCGGCGCGGTCCAATTGAAGCTAAACATCGGTTGTGGAACGTCGGGGATCGAGGGATGGGTGAACATCGACAATTCGCCCACGATCCTGCTCTCGCGTTTGCCATTCGGGAGAAGGATTTTTCGCACTCCCGACTGGCCACGGGGCGTGCTCCGCGCCGACGTCCGCAAGCGGATCCCCTTTGGGAATTCGTCGGTCTCTTGCATCTATTCTTCGCACACCTTCGAACACTTTACCTACGAGGAATCGCGCGCCGTGGCGCGTGAGTGTTTCCGCGTTCTCAGACCCGGCGGCATCCTGCGGATCGTCGTGCCTGACCTGGGGATTATGGTGTGCGACTATCTTGCCGGCAACGCCGACCCGATGGCCTCTCACAGATTTATTTCGCGGCTTCTTCTTACGGCGAGCGTTCGCGACATTGTGCATGCGGGAGCGCACCACAAGCAGATGTTCGACGCCCGCTCGCTTGCTCGCATGCTACAGGAAGCTGGTTTTCTAGCGCCCGAATGCAGTACCTTCGGCCGCAGCCGGATTGCGGAGATCGCGGGCATTGAGCTAGAATCACGGCGCTCCGAAAGCCTTTACATGGAAGCTGTGAGGTAAATCCCCCATTTCGCCGGATGCCCCGTTCTTTGAATCCCCGCTCGCGTTTTCTGCGGATTGGTTGCGCTTGGAAGAGCGCAGGAACCAGCCAGTCTCGCGAACACGGGATAGATGTCGGCAGAAGTTACACTGAGCGAGTCGAACCCCTGCAGGATCTTTTCGCCTGTCCGCTGGAGGGCGCGTCAGTGTACGGAGAGGCCACGGCATCGTCATGACCAGGCGGATCGCACTGATCACGGAAATCATCGCCCCTTATCGCATTCCTGTCTTCAATGCCCTGGCACGTCAGACTGGAGTGGATCTGCACGTTATCTTCCTGGCGGAAACCGACGCCGCGCTTCGAAAGTGGCGCATTTACGGCGACGAGATTCGCTTCTCCTATGAAGTTCTCTCCTCCTGGCGATTACGAACTGGAAAGCACAGCCTTCTCTTCAATCGCGGCCTACGGTCTGCCCTGATGGCGGCGAATCCGGATGCGGTTATTTGTGGCGGCTATAACTACCCGGCTTCGTGGGGATCGCTCAGATGGGCGCGCGGGCACAATGTGCGTTTCGTCCTGTGGTCGGAGAGCAACCAGCGAGACAAGAGAGCCGGGAACGCTGCCGTAGAGTATCTGAAGCGGTGTTTTGCGCGAGAGTGCAGTTCATTCGTCGTGCCCGGGAAATCTTCCTTTGCCTATCTCCGAAATCTTGGAGTAGATGAACAGGTCATCTTCACAGCGCCCAACGCGGTGGATAATCGGTTCTTCGCCGCTCACGCGGATCTGGCCCGTGCTCACGCGGCAGAACAGAGGCGGAAATGGGCACTTCCGCAACGCTTTGTCCTGTGTGGCGCGCGGCTCGTTGCTGAAAAAGGTATCTTCGACCTGCTGGAAGCTTATTCCAAACTAGAGAAGGTCGTTCGGAGCAATGTAGGCTTAGTGTTCGCCGGCGATGGTCCGGCGCGGGCAAAGCTCGTCAGGCTGGCTCAAAATATCCGCCCGGGAACAGTTTGTTTCCCCGGCTTTGTGCAACGCGAGGAACTCGCAATCCTGTATGCTTTGTCAGAGGCGCTGGTCCTGCCAACACATAGTGACCCGTGGGGTTTGGTCGTGAATGAAGCTATGGCTTGCGGACTTCCGATTGTCGTGACCAACGTCGCTGGTTGTTCGGCGGACCTCGTCGAGGACGGGGGAAATGGCTACATAGTGCCTCCAGGGAATCCAGAAAGACTCAAAGCGGCACTCGATTCTCTTATAAAGAGCCCCGAACTGAGGCGGCAGATGAGCGTGCGGAGCACCGAACGAATTCGAGAATACTCGCCAGAGGCATGCGCCGCCGGGTTGGCGGCAGCCGCACTTTCGGCTGCAAGGCAGGCCCGATGAACTCGAGGAAGCTTGCACAGTGGGCGGGCTTGGCCGCGGGCGTGGCTTTTGTTCTGTATGCCGTGTACTCCCACCTGCAGTATTTTCGAGATGTTTCCTTCCTGGGTGGCATTTTGTTGATCGAAATCATCATCGCCAGCCTTTGGAAGTACGACCAACGTTTCTTCGTATTGCTTATGATTGCGTTCGTCTGGGCTGGCATGAACGTTCCCTTCCAAGGCGCTTGGACTGGTGGCCGCTGGGTTGTATTAGCCGCCGGCGCCGTTACTGGCTACGTCGTCTGGATGAAGGTTCCGCGCAGCCATTTCAAATCGATTCATCTGATTGCTTTCTTCTGCGTGATTGCGGCTTTTGTGTCCGCATCCGTTTCGACTTACGTACAAATGGCGTCCTTGAAAGCGCTCAGTTTGCTGTTGCTCTTCCTGTACTGCTGTTCCGGGGCGCGAGTTGCTGTTTTGGGTCGTGAGGAACGCTTCTTCAAAGGCCTGCTCCTGGCGTGTGAGATCGCAACCGTAGGCACGGCCGTTTGTTATCTCGGCCTTGGCGCCGGCATTTGGGGAAATCCGAACTCGCTTGGCGCGGCAATGAGCATTGGAATCTTCCCCCTCTTGCTGTGGGGATGGTTGACGGCCGAGGGACCGGTGTTGAAGACGCGAAGACTCGCAGCCCTGCTTCTTTGTTCGTATCTCATTTTCTTCAGCATGGCCCGCGCCGCCATGATCTCCCTGATTCTTGTCACACTGGTATTTTGCGTTTGCCTTCGCCAATACAAACTGCTGGCGAAGGTGGTTGGTTTCGTCGTGTTCCTGATGGCGGTGAGTGGAATGGTGGCTCCTGCGTCCCTCAACCAAAGGCTCTCCGCTTTGGAAGATGAAGTCCTTTACAAGGGACACAAGGACGAGGGTATGCTGGGCTCTCGAAAAACGCCGTGGGAAGACTCAATCGCCTCGATCAAGCAGCATCCTCTGTTCGGCACTGGTTACGGCACAAGCCCTACTGGCGAGGATCCGGGACTTTACTTCGGGAGATTTGCTTCGAGCGCAGAGACGGTTCGTGAACATGGCAGCAGCTACATGACCATTGCAGGGTGGGTGGGGCTTCTCGGCGTCGTGCCCTTCCCGGCGCTTCTCGCGCTCACCGCATCGAATGTGTGGCGAGTGTGCGTTTGGATGAAGAGAACAACCAATTTCCGCCATTACTCCATTCCCCTGGCCATGGTCCTGCTGGCTGGCTTCGTGCATGCAGGTTTTGAAGATTGGCTCTTTGCAGTTGGGGCGTATCCGTCGATTTTCTTCTGGACCTTCGCGTTCCTGCTCGCAGATCTTATGCCGGCCACATTGAGAGCGCCTGCTTCGGCTATTTTTGTTCGCCCCGCTCACCTGCCTGCGCACTTTGGGGCAGTCGTTTCCAACCGATGATCCAGATGTTCATCAATGGACTGGCCGCGAGCGCGGGCGGGGGACTGACTTACCTGCGCAATGTGATTCCGGAGTTAGGACGGCGAGAGACCGCCGCAGCTACCGTCCTACTAAGTTCCGGCTTGCGCCGCGAATTTGGGGACCTTCCCAGCATTTCGTTTGTCGAAAACGCGGATTCTTTCAGCGTGACTCGGCGCTTCTTTCATGAACAGACTAAACTTGCAGGCCTGGTGCGGAACAGCGGTGCGCAGGTCTTGATTTCTGCCGGCAACTTCGCTCTCAGGAATTCTCCCGTTCCGCAGATTCTCTTGTCTCGAAACGCGCTCTACACTTCCGCCGATTTTGTCCGTGATATTCGTGCCCGCGGCGACTACGCGATCTGGGCAGATACATTAATTAAAGGATGGTTCGCGCGCGAATCCATTCGCCGTGCCGACGTGGCAGTAGCTCCCAGCAAAGCCTTTGCCCGCGAACTCACCGCGTGGAGCAGCAGGGAAGTCGTGGCCGTTCACCATGGTTTCGACCCGACAGCTTTCGCGGGCGATTCGGCTCCCTTGCCGGCAGAAACGCAAACGCAATTGATCCACGGCGAGGATGCTCTCCGCCTGCTATTTGTCAGCCATTACAACTACTACCGGAATTTTGAAACCCTGTTCCGGGCTATTCCCATCTTGAAGAAGGCAATGCCGGCCAGGAAAGTGAAGCTCTATCTCACCTGCCGCTTGGATTCGGGCCAGAACCCCGGAACGTACCACGCCGAAGCCGCTTCGTCGCTGGTGAGCGATTTGCGCGCCGATCAAGACATCGTCGAGCTCGGAGCCATTCCTTATCGTTCGCTGCATCATCTTTACCGTGCCTGCCACATTTACGTCACACCCGCATACGCGGAATCGTTTGCCCATCCTTTGGTCGAGGCGATGTGGAGCGGCTTGCCCATCGTTGCGTCGGACCTAGCCGTGCATCGGGAAATCGGCGGGAACGCGGCTGTCTACTTCCCACGTTTTTCCCCGGAGGGGTTGGCTGACTGCGTCCTCCAGGTTTCTAATGATCCAGAGTTGGCAGCCCAGTTGTCGCGGGCCGGCCGCGCCCGATCCAGAGAGTTCAACTGGGGAAAGCACGTCACACAGCTGCTTGATCTGGCGAAGACGCTGATCTCCACGCACTAGGGCTGCGGCTGGCGCGTTTACAATAGGGAACGATAGTATACTGACGTTTTCCAGCCAGTTCGTCAGAGCAGGTTCTCAAGGAAATGGCCGCGGCCCACAAAATCTTAGGGACTGACCAGCAAACAGACCGGCCAATCGCCCCGTCGCCAGATTCCGCAAACCGGGTTGAGATCCTCGAGTGCACTCTGCGTGACGGAAGCTATGCGGTGGATTTCAAATTCACCGAACGCGACACTATCATTCTCTCTGGCGTTCTGGCGAAGCTCGGGTTCAAGTGGATTGAAGTAGGACACGGTCTGGGCTTGGGGGCTGCTCGTGCTGGCAAAGGCTCCATGCCCACAAGCGACGAGCGCCTGATCGAATCGGCCAAATCTGCTACTGCCTCCGCGGGTTTCTCATCTGCCAAAATCGGAGCTTTCTTCATTCCCGGCATCGGCACCGCCGACGACCTGAAATCGGCTCGTGCCGCCGGCCTCGATTTCGTTCGAATCGGTTACAACGCTCCTGAGATCGAGCAGGCATATCCCTACATCGAGCTTGCGCGCAGTCTCGGGCTGATCCCGTGTCTGAACTTCATGAAGACGTACGGCGTTACGCACGAACAGTTTGCGGCAAAAGCAAAAGGTGGGGAGTCGGCTGGGGCCGAGGCTGTCTACTGCGTAGATTCCGCGGGGAGTATGTTTCCCGAAGACGTACGCCGCTACGTGAGCGCGACGCGCGAAATCTGTAACTGCGCCATCGGCTTTCACGGACACAGCAATCTGCAATTTGCGGTTGCCAATAGCGTTGAGGCGTTCCGCTGCGGGGCAACGATGATCGACGCCACGCTCTATGGTTTGGGCCGAAGCGCCGGCAACGTGCCTACCGAAATCGCCGTCGCCGTTTTCAAGAACCTCGGGATCGAAACCGGGATCGATCTTTTCGAAGTAATGGATGCAGCCGAACAGTTCATGGGCCCGCTCATGTCGCAGATGCAGCTCTACGACATGATTTCGGTGGCGATGGGCTACAGCCAGTTCCATTCTTCTTTCCTGCCCAAAGTGGCTGCGGCTGCCAAGAACCATGGCGTCGATTTGCGTCGCCTTGTGATCGCGATGGGAAAGCTGAATCCCGTAGAGCTGAATGAGCCGGAACTCGATCGCATCGCACGCAGCTTGCCGAAGGCGCCAAAGAACACTCGCAACGAGGCATTGATCTCGTTCTGCGCGTCCGGCATTTCCGAACACGCCATCAGCGCTTCGCTTCAGTCAGTGCGGTCGCTGGTTGAAGGAATGAGCGTGACCTGCGCCAAACGCCGGGCGAAACCCGTCCTGGAACTTGTGCCATCCGAAAGCCCCCGCCCCGACCTGGTTCTAGCCGACTTGGTTCTGGCCGAAGATGCGACGGTGGTTGGCCGTGTCAGGTACGGCTCCTTGCCGCTGTTGGAGCAGGTATTGGATCTCACCCGCGATAGCATAGCGTTTTATCTACTGGATCTGGACGGCGGGTCATGGGCTAGCGATCACTCGGCACTAATCCGGAATGTGGTTGGAGAAGAGCGCGTAATTCCGATTCGCTCCAAGCATCTGCGCGCCGCTTTCGAAGAGGAAATTCTGTTGTGCGTGGCACAACGTCACGGCGACTTGGGCTTGTTGGTCTATGGCAATCCGCCGATTGATGCGCTCGTTCGGTATTCTCAAATTTTCCGCAATGTTGCTGTCCGCGGAACCCTGCCGGCCAACGCGCCTCCGAATGCCTGGGAGATCGCCGATTTCTCCGATCGCATGCATCTGGATCTTGGCCTGACAGCTGCCCTTTTCCTGTGTCCTCCAAGCGCTGCTGATGCCACGGCCGTCGACCAGCTTCTATCCGCGGATGCCGTGCTGATCACCGCCGGTTACTTCCCGCGCCTCAAGCAGGATCTGCCAGATCGAACCATCCTCCGCCTTGACCCGAGCCAAGCCTACCGCGGTCAGGTGGCGCGCTGGACCGCGATCTCAACCATGGTCACCGCGGCGCAACAGGCCAGAATGGCGGCTGCGGAATGATATTTCGCGATCTTGTTGCGGATCGCATGGATGCTTCCGGTGAGCGCGTGTTCCTCGTGGATGCCGCCACGGGGCGCGAGTTCACCTATGCTCAATTTCATAAGCAAGCATGCGCGGTTGCAGTCTATCTGCGCGAACAGGGTGTTAACCCTGGCGATCGCGTCGCCACCGTGGTGCCAAATTGCTCCGAACTCGTGGTCCTTTACTTTGCCTGCCTCTACTGCGGCGCGACCATTGTGCCGGTGAATCCCAACCTAAGCGCGACCGAAGCCGACTACATCCTTGCGAACTGCCGGCCGAAGTGTACGGCGGTGAGTTCTTCGGCGCGGCAGAGACTTTCGAGCGCGTTGCGCGGTCCCATCAGCTTGTCCACTTCGCAGGATCCGGTAGCGCCGGGCACTGAGGTTGCCATTGATTTCAACCGGCTCGCGGATTCGTCTTCGTTTGTGCCGTTCAGTGAGATGAGCGACGACGATCTTGCATTGATTGTCTACACCTCCGGCACAACGGCGAAACCGAAGGGTTTGGCACACCATATGGGCCGCATGGTCCGCAATGCGATGGCACTCGCAGAAGTGCAAGAGATTGACTCCAACTCGCGCTTTTATCTCACCCTCAGCATGGCCTACATGGGGGGCATTTACAATTTGTTGCTCTTGCCATTTCTCACCGGCGCCAGCGTGGTTGTCGATCACGTTTTCGACGCGCGTTCGAGCCTGACGTTTTGGGAAAGAGCCAGGAAATTCCAGGTCAACACGCTGTGGCTTGCGCCTACCGTGCTCTCCATCCTCCTCAAAATGGATCGCGGCCGCCAGGGAGAGGACTACTGCCGGTCTTCCATCAGAAAGATGTTTGTCGGTTTTGCCCCGCTGTCTGCAAAAGTAAAAGCGGACTTCGAGGCACGCTACGGGGTCAGGCTGATCGAAAGTTATGGTTTGTCAGAAACCTTGTTCGTGACCGCTCGTTCGCGCACGAGTGACGATCCGCGCGATAACACCCAAGGCTACGTCGGCGAGTCTCTGCCGGGAATCCGCTTGCGCGCGTGCGATATCCACGGCTCCGTCGTTCCATCCGACGATGAAGGAGAGATCGAGGTTCTGACGCCCGATCTGATGGCCGGGTATCTCTCCGGAAGCGGCGATCTCCGGAAAGTAGACGCAGGAGCGTGGTTCCCAACCGGCGATTACGGCCGCATCGATCAAACCGGTTCGCTTTTCATCACGGGCAGAAGAAAAGATCTCATCATACGCGGCGGCATCAACATCAGCCCCGCGGCGATCGAAGAAGTTCTCCTGCACGCCGCTCGCGTAGTCGATGCAGCCGTGGTGAGCGTGCCTCATGAGATCTATGGCGAAGACATCGTCGCGGTCTTGAAGCTCGACCCAGGAACGAGTCTGGATTCTGTTCTCGAATCGATCATGGCCCAGTGCAAGCAGGCTTTGGCCGCCCATCAGCAGCCCTCACGCTATATGGCCATCGACGAATTCCCGCGCACATCGAATGGTAAGATTCAAAAAGTCCGGTTGCGGGAGTTGGTTTGGGAGAAGCTCCAGATCCCGCCGGTAGACACAGCATCTCTCGCCAAAGAGAGCACTCCTGCATGAAGATCATTGACCTCTCCCTGAGCCTGCATGAAGGCATGATGACGTTCCCCACACACTGGCACCCCGTCGTAGAGATCAGCATTCTCGGCCGCCACGGAATCGAAGGAAGAGAAACGCGCAAGGTTACCCTGGGCACGCACACGGGAACCCACACCGATGCTCCGCTACACTTCATTCCAAGCGGCAGGGGCATCGACGAAGTCCCGCTCGATGTGTTAATCGGAGAAGCAACGGTAATCAATTTCGCTCCCGCTCAACCGAATCAGGAGATTGGCACTCCAGCTCTAAAGGAAAAACTCGGGGGCAAGGTGCCGACGCGGCTGATTCTGCGTACGGATTGGTCCGATTACTTCGGCCAGATGACGTACTACAACAATTATCCGTACTTTTCGCAAGAGGCTGCGCGCTGGCTGGTGGATGATGGTTGCCGCCTGATCGCCATGGACACGCCGTCGCCAGACAATCCGGCCCATTCGCGCAATAGCGGGAACGACTCTCCCAATCACAAGGTTCTGTTGGGCGCGGAGGTTGTGCTGGTCGAATATTTGTGCAACCTTCGTTCTTTGTCAAAGTCAGTGGTTGAACTTATGGTCCTGCCACTCAAAATCAAAGGCGCCGACGGAGCTCCCACGCGCTGCGTGGCCATCGAAAGGTAATATTTACTGGGACCGGTCTGCTGAGCGGTCTTGCGCCGCGGAGACTCGTGTTTGGATCAAAGAGATCTTGTGATGGATGAAGACGTTTCGAATTGGATCGTGGATTGGTTTTCTTCTCGCGCCAAACTCCATTGCGGCGCGCGGGAGGCGTTGGGAATTGACTACCTGCAGTCCGGCTTGCTGACGTCGCTGGAAATCGTGGAACTTGTAAGCGAGATCGAAAATCGCTTCGGCATGCAATTCTCGGAAACGGATATGCAAGATCCACGTTTTTCGACCATCGGCGGTATTGCCGAACTTGTCACAATGGCACTCGGTCAAGCCAGTAAAGTCAACTAGGGCGGCCTTCATAAATTCGATTCCGTGAACTCTTTTCCAGATCGTGCGCCGCTTCATGTCCTTACCATCACTCCGTTTTTCCCGCACGCAGCAAATCCCGTTTATGGCACGTACATCTCCGAACCGATTGTCAACTTTGCTGACTTCAATCTGCGGTCAACTGTTATCGGAGTGTCTCCTCTTCATCACCAACGCCGGCGCCCGCTGTTGGAAGCCCGCGCCGAATGGCTCCGCTATCCCACGTTTCCGGGAAATTCCGGTCTGACGACCGCCGGCCTATTCCTTTACGGTCGTGTTCTACCGTTCATCAGGGCACTCCATCAGCGCGCCAAGATTGACGTCATTCAGGCCCACGCTGTGCTGCCCTGCGGTCACGCCGCGTTCTTGCTCGCCGAACGCCTGCGCATTCCATTTGTCGTCACCATCCACGGGCTTGACGTTTTCAACGCGTGTTTCGAACCGGGGACTCGGGCAGCCGCACGGCGGGCGAAACTGTCGAAGGAGATTTACAGCCGGGCCGCATCGGTCATCTGTATCAGCCGCGCGATCGAGAAGATTCTTGAAGACGGCATGCAGGGCCAGGTCTCGAGCTGTGTGATCTATAACGGCACGAACCCTCAGAGATTTGTTCCCGAAGAAAAGCCCATGCCTGACCGCGCCCCCGCTATCTTAATGGTTGGCAATCTTCTCCGCGGCAAGGGGCATGAGGTCGTGCTCAAGGCCATGGCTCAGATTGCGCCGCACTTTCCGAGCCTGCACTGCAGCTTGATCGGAGAAGGTCCTGATCAAACCCGTTTCGCCGCCTTCGCCCGATCTCTGGGAATTTCCGAAAGAGTTTCCTTTCTCGGTCGCCAGGATCGCGCCGGGGTTGCCAAAGCCATGCGCGAATGTACGATCTTTGCGCTGCCCAGCCGCTTCGAAGGCCTAGGCTGCGCGTATCTTGAAGCCATGTCTTGCGGCAAGGCAGTGATCGCTTGTGAGGGGCAAGGCATCGGCGAGATCATTCAGCATCGCCAAAACGGCTGGTTGATCCCGGTTGACGGTGTGCCAGAAATGACCGATGCCTTGCAACAACTGCTCGGTTCGCCGGACTTGAGGACAAGTCTCGGAGGGAATGCCCGTCAAACTATCCTCAACGGCCTTACACTGGCAGATCAAGTGCGCCGGTTGAGCGATCTCTATCACGATGTGATACACCCATGAGTGCTTCAAATGCTGCAGGTCCGTTGTCGAAGGTGAGCGTTGTCGATTTGTCGGAACACGACTTGCCGGAGCTGGCCGGCTTCGTGGCTGCACAATCCGGGCGCGCGCCCGGCGAAACGCTGTCCCGTCTGACCTGGCTGTTGCTTGAAAATCCCACCCGCAGTGAATTCGGACTTCTCGGTTGCGGCGCGCGCTCGAACCAGGACGCGCTCGTCGGCTGTATCTTGTATCTTCCTCAAATGTTCGTGTTTAGGCAGAATCCGGTGTTGATGCTGGGTTCGACCTGTTTTTACGTTGACGAAGCCCATCGCGGCTCCGGCGGAGCGCTATTTCTGAAATTCACGGGCGCCCCCAATCAAAGCCCCGTGTTTGGCAATTCTGCCAATGCGATCGCGGCGCGGCTGTGGAAGGCCCGCGGCGCAACTCCAATCCCAGACTCCGATCACGAGCTCCTGGGAGTCGTCCATTGGCCCCCCGTTGTCGAGGAACTCGCGAGGCGCCGCGGCGCTCGCCCATCGCTAGCCCGTGCCGCCGGAGCGGCGACAGCATGGTTACGCCACGTTCGCAAGCTCCGGCTTCCGCCCGATCAGGAGGGTGAACTGGCGCGACTGTTCTCGGTTGAAGAAGTTATGGAACTGTTGCGAAGGGAGTCGACGAGTTACCTCACCGCCCGCAGAGATGAATCCTACATGCGCTGGAGGTATTTTTCGGGAAGGGACCCATCGATGGCGTTGTTTGTCTTCCAGAGTCGACGAAACCAAAATCAGATGTTCGTGGCTGTCAACGAACGGCGGCGTGGTTATAAGATGCAGATTCGTTCTTTGAATGTGGTCGACATATTTCCGAAACCGGAACCCGCTGCGCTGGCAGCGATCGTTGCCGCCCTGCACAAGAAATATCGCGACCGCACAGATATGATTGTTCTGCGCAATCTGGCCGCACCAAGCCGGAATCGATTGTTGGAGGCCGGTTTTCGCAGACGCGACTTCGAGTTGCCCAATGGCTGGCTCCTTGACCGGCGCGGATTGCTGCCTACCCACGATTGCTACTTTGTTCCAGCCGATGGCGACTGGACTATCTGAGTTTGCCGGGAGCAGACCTTAGGATTGAGAAAACTGGCTCGCAGTGTCGTGCTGAAAACCGCAGCCAGCCTGCGCATCAACGATCTCGCACTGGCAGTGCACGGAAGTGCGTCCTGCACCGTGGTGGAGATGCACGAGACCCTGAGCGCGCACGCCGATCGGTTCCAGCGTCAGGTCGAGTGGGTCGCAAAGCGCTTTGCGCTCATCACGCCGGAATTGTTTGCGCGCGCGGTCGAAACCAGAACGCCCACATGGCCAGGCCCGAAGCCCGCGGTTCTGTTTACGTTTGATGATGGTCGCGAGAGCAATTACCTGATTGCTGCTCCCATTCTCGAATCCCTCGGTGCGCGCGGCATATTTTTTGTGGTCCCGCAATTCATCGGTCTCGAAGGAAATGCGGCGAAAGATTTTTACTACTCGAAAATCGATATTCGAAATATTGTGTCCGCCGAGGCCCGCCAGGACGAGATTTGGAAGCCGATGATGCCACGACAACTCGCCGATCTCGCGCGCCGCGGGCATTGGATTGGCAACCACACCCTGTCCCACGCTAACCTGCTAAGACTGCCGGCACCCGAGTGTGAGCGCGAAATCCGGGCGAGTTCCGAACAGATCGCGCTCTGGACTGGCAAGGCCGTCGATGCCTTTGCCTGGGCTTACTCGTGGGACGCCATCTCCCGCGGTTCCTGGGAAGCCATCAAGCAAGCCCATCGTTTGTGCTTTTCGCCGTGCCCCGGAACTGTGCGCCTCGCTTCCGATTCGCCTGATCTAATCTGGCGCACGGAAATCGAATCGTACTATTCCCCTGCTGAATATCAGTTCATGTATTCGGGTCTTGTGGATCCCATCTGGGCAAGAAAAAGGAGGAAGCTCAGACAAATGCTGCGGGGCACAAGTTGATTGGTCCGAAGGTCCCAAGGCAATCAGGCCACTGCCCCGCACGCCTGAACTATAATCGGGCCACCGCTCTCGGAGGGATGGTTTGCTTCACCAGCGCTTCAAGGACATCGCCTTTTGGGGCATCGCCAAAGCCACTCTTCCCAACTATCTGGTTCGTCGCTACATGCTGCCGCGGAACTCCTCAGGCGCTAGTCACGTACATCTGGGCTGCGGTCCGAAGTATCTGGAGGGCTTCGTCAATGTTGACGCGAATCTCTTCAACAAAATCGATCTGTGGCTCGACGTACGCAACGGCCTTCCATTTCCCTCGAACTCCGTAGATTCCATCTATTCCACTCACATGTTCGAGCATTTTTATCCCGACGAACTGAACTTGCTTCTCCGGGAATGCCTGCGCGTGCTGAAGCCGCGCGGTGGAATTCGCCTGATCGTCCCCAATCTCGAAAGTGCCATTCAAGCCTACAGCCAGAGCCAGAGCGCTTGGTTCGATGATTCTTTCCCGCGCCATTTCGATTCGCTCGGCGGCAGGTTTTCCAATTTTATTTTCTGCGATGGACAGCACCGCACTGCCTTCGACTTCACACATATCGAGGAAGTGCTCGGGAAAGCAGGTTTCGGCGAAGTAGAAAGATCCGCAGAAGGGAAGAGCCGCTTGTACGATGATAATGTTCCGGCATACGAACCAGGAGACTCTCGCGACTTGCCTCATTCCCTATATGTAGAAGCGTTCAAGTAACGGCGGTCGGCTATTCCTCCTGCTCTACTCGGTGTCCGGGCTGGTCTCGTGGTTTATGCTTTCGTCGGACACTCAATCAACGGTTCAAATCCATGTGTGGAATCTTCGGCATTTTGGCGGCAGATGGTGGCGTCCCGAAGGACGTTCTTGATCGTGCCACGCTGTCCCTCGCTCACCGTGGCCCTGACGATTCCGGCACATCCATTATTGAAACAGGTTCCGGGGGTCAACTCGGTTTTGCTCACACCCGTCTTTCCATCATCGACCTCTCGCCGCTCGGCCACCAACCCATGAGCGATCCTGCCACCGGCAATCAGATTGTGTTCAACGGCGAAATCTATAACTTTCGCGAACTCCGCGCGGAACTCGAATCGGCGGGCAACCGCTTCCAAAGCCATTCCGACACGGAAGTGATCCTCGCCGGGTACCGTGTCTGGGGCGAGCGCTGTTTTCCCAAATTGCGTGGGATGTTTGCTTTCGCGCTCTGGGATGCCAACCGCAATCGTCTGCTGCTTGTGCGCGATCCCATGGGCATCAAGCCCCTCTACTACTACCGCTCTGCAAGACATTTTCTCTTCGCTTCCGAAGTGCGAACCCTCCTGCAGACGAGGTTGGTCCCGCGGAAACTCGATGCCAATGGACTTTTCAGTTTTCTGGCCTTCGGGTCCGTCTACGAGCCTCGTACTATCGTCGAAGGAATTTCTGCCGTTCCTCCGGGAAACTTTATTGCGGTCGAAAACGGCGGCCTTCAGGACAGGGGATATTCGAATCCTCTCGACGGCAGAAGCGCCGAAAATAGCGCGAGCGCCGAGATCGGTGCGCCCTCCACGGACACGGTGCTGAAGGACCTTCCCGGTGTTGTCCATGATGCCGTGCTCTCGCATCTTGTCAGCGATGTACCCGTCGGAATCTTCCTCTCCGGCGGTATTGATTCGTCGAGTCTGGTCGCTGTCATGAGCCTAGCCGGAATACGCCCCGCAACCTTTTCGCTTGTTTTTCGCGAAAAAGAGTTCAATGAGGCCGAGCATTCCCGCCTGGTCGCCCGCCGTTTCAAAACCGATCACCACGAGATCATGGTTTCGCAGGAGGATGCGCTGGCCAGCCTTCCAGAGGCTCTCCGCGCCATGGATCAGCCCACCATCGACGGAATCAACACCTGGCTGGTTTCCGTAAATGCGCGGACCGCAGGCGTCAAGGTCGCACTGACCGGTCTCGGCGCCGACGAGATGTTTGCCGGCTACTCGAATTTCCGGCGCGTCCCGCGCATGGAGCAGGCCGTCAATCGTTTCGCCAGGCTGCCATCTGCAGTGCGCAAACCTGTGGCCGCGTCGCTGGCCCTGCTAGCCGAAAAGAGCGATAGAAATCGCAAACTTTCCTTCCTCGCCAGCGGCAGCGATTTCACACACCCGTACTTTCTGGCGCGCACTCTCTTTACTCCGAGTGAACTGCAGGTCCTTTATGCGGGAGACTACGAATCGGGAGAACGCGAACTCAAGAATCTGGAGCAGGCTTTGCTCGCCGCCTGCCAAGATCTCGATCCAGTGAATCGCGTTTCGTACCTCGAATCGACGTGCTACATGCGCAATACCCTGCTCCGCGATTCCGATTTCATGAGCATGGCTCACGGGCTCGAGCTGCGCGTCCCGTTTCTGGATCACGCGCTAGTGAGAGCCTGCTTCCGCATTCCGGGAAACGAGAAGTTGCGAGGCGACTCGCCAAAGGCGCTTTTGCTGACGAGCCTCGGCGTCGATCTGCCCCGCGAAATCGTGCATCGTCCCAAGCGAGGATTTGCGTTGCCATTTGAGCGTTGGATGCGCGGCGAACTACGACCACTGATCGAACAGGCACTGCAACATGAGAGCGTGCACTCTCCTTGTCTCAATCCATCCGCCATAACCGATGTCTGGAATCGCTTTTTAACCCGCCAAACTTCGTGGTCGCGCCCCTGGTCGCTGTTCGTTTTGCAGCGCTGGTGCCAGCAGAACCTTTGACGGCGCGCTTCCAATTCAGAACGTGTCCGGGCATGCGCTTCGAAATCCTCGTGCGTGCCCAAATAGCGCGGACCGCAAGGCTCGGCATTCCAGAATTTCTGGACTTCAGTCTTCAACTCCGTGGCAGCAGTCTTCTCCGGCATGGTTCGAGACGCCCACTAATATAGAAGGCTGGGTTGAAGGTCCTCTGAATCGTTCACCGGCAGCAGCGAAGCAAGCATCGGGCGCGGCGAGCCAGATTTCTCCGACGCTGGTCCGCGCATCGGAAGTCTAATTAGAAGCAATTCTTCCCGGTTGATTGTGAGCCTGTAACCAGGCTTCCGCTTGCTGGCGGGCGTTGGCCACTTGTTCACGCGTTAACTGAGTGGAAATGCCCTCGAGCAGCGACTTGCTGTTCTGGTCCCCTTTTGCGAGCGCGAGTTCGTACCAGAAATAGGCCTGCGAGTAATCCTGCCGAACTCCGCGCCCAGCCCAGTAGGCAGAGCCGAGAGCGGAGAGCGCTCGAACGTATCCCTGTTCAGCCGCCCGCTGAAACCACTCGACGGCTTGTGTGTCGTTTTGCAAAACACCGTCGCCGTTGCGATAAAGCGTGCCCAGCATAAACTGAGCCTCCGCGTCCCCTCGCTCGGCCAGTTTGCGCAGGTCATCCGGCGTCGCTGCCTGCACTTTGCTGGGGTCCGCTCCGTGGAAGGAAACCGGCAACCCGGCCGGGGAAATCTGCCGGGACTGCGCCGTGTCCTTCAAGTGGCGCTCGATCACAGGAGCGAGCAGGTAACCGAGCGCCAAGGCCGCCGCTGCAAGCGCGGACAAGATCAGTCCAAGGTGTCCCCAGTGCGAGGGCAGGGCAGGCAAGGACTTCCGCGTCACGCCTTCATCGCCTTCCTGCACGCAGTCGGAGGCCTTCTGTCGCTCCAGTTCCGGTCCCCGCTCCCACAGCGCGGTGCGCAGA
>PLHN01000304.1:447-3350 GCA_003139975.1 Acidobacteriaceae bacterium | reverse complement strand
TGGAACATGCGCAGCGAAAATCCCCCCTGCGCCCGCGTGACCTGATTATGGTAAAGCTCCATGGGATTAATGGCCCGCGAACCAAATTCATCATCCTGCGCGTAAGGACCAAACACCGAACTCAACAACACGCGCGCACTGCTGCCCTTGGGATGAACTTCCATTGCAGACACACTCCTTATGATTGCGATTTACGGCGATGCATTGAGCCTAGCGGGGCCGGGCGGAGAGAATCTGTGAGCTGAGGCAGGTAATACAAAAGTTTTACACGGGAAGTAACGCAAGTGTCGGCGGGTCGATGGCGGCAGGCAGGCGCGTTCGTTAAAATAATTATATTGACAATAAACGTAGTTATGTGTAAAGTTATTCTTGTTGATGTTGTCATAATTGAAGCTGCAGGAGCCTAAAATGAAAAAGCGCCAACTGATTTTTGTTCCAGAGGTCAACCCACGTAGCTTTGTCCTGCTGTTTGAAAAAGGCCCGACCGGCGGAAGCTGGAGCGTTAGAGACTATTCGAACTCCAACGCCGTCTCCGTGCGGTATGCCCGTGAGCTTTGCCTTAGTCTCCGAGAAGTACGCGCAAGAGCAATGCAAACCGGGTTGATGTTTGACGCTCCTGTGGTTGCCACTACGGATCTCGATTATTGGCACAAGTGCGTCACAGGTTATAACAGGAGGTATTTGCAACAAACTCTCCCGCCGCCTAAGAGCTTACCGGAACCGATCAAGTTCAAGGCTCAGACCGAGAAGGCACACTGCTATCCTGTGCTTGCCTTAGATAGACTCATGGTTCACTCGAAATGGCTTAAACGCCAAGATCGAGAGTGGATACTCGGAAATGGCCAGAGCGAGGACTGGGTAACCTGGGATGCCTTCGCTTTGCTGTCCTCTGCGTGCGGATCTGAGTGGTGGCCGCGTTTGTTGCTTCTTGCGGCTGAATCGAACTCGAATCTCGTCGTACCGAACGAATGGCTCGAAATTCCCGAAGTTAGGTTGTGGCAGACGATCCCGTCTCCTCGCGCGTACGAGGCGGCGAGCCGCGCGAGAATGCGATGCTCCGGAAACAGGGAGTGGATGCTCCGCAGCGAGAATTCCGCGCCCGTCGAGGGCAAATCAGAAATAGACGTAATCTTCCAAAACTCGCAGCTCTTGGTGTTTGCGGAAGCTAAGCTGGGATCTGATGTCAGCTTACGGACGACGTACGATCCATCTCGCAATCAGATTGTGCGCAACATTGATTGCTTGCTAGACAACTCTAAAGGAAGCACACCGCTCTTCTTGATGTTGGTGCGCGACGCGGCCGACGGTCGGGCATATACTCAGCTAGTTTCAAGATATCGGCAAGACCCGACGGCTCTGGTGAGGGAGTTGCCGCATCACGACGCTGAGATGTTAACATCCGTCGCCCGAAATCTCGCGATTATCCGCTGGAGCGATCTTCTGGCAGAGTATATCGCCATCGATACCAACGATGACGAAGAGACGTCCGCCGTAAAGGAAGAGCTAAGAAGACGCGTGCAGAGCGAACCCAAATGACAATTCGGTACGATGCGCATGGGACAGCGCGGGTTGCGGTCGTGGCCTGCCCAAAACTAGTGGGCAATCGTCTGGTGCTGCTGTCGACGAAGGGTGAATACTCCTGGGCAATCCGCGATTACGTCAAGGGACTGATGTTGAGGAGCGGCGATTCGGAGCTGACGCTGTCAAAAATCGAAGCTGATGTCAGCTATTCGGAAAGGCCCACGTATCGTTCGGTGAATCGAAAAGGCGAATGGAAGCGAGAATTGGAACAGTTGTCAACTCAACATTTCGGTAAGAAGTACGAGCCCAACAGATCCGCGCCGACAAACATCGGAGTGTGGAAACCGTTGTGAAACAAACCGTCTAGTCCTTGCTTATTCGTAGCGAGGTGCCTCGGCCGGCAGAATTCTCGCGGCCGACCACGACGGATAAATCGCTCGCCACAAATGAAATTCCGATTGATACCAGCGCCGCAGTCACGCCGTCCATGGCACCAAGAAAACCTCACAAACTCCCTGTGATCTCCCTCATAGACGCAGCACCACAGAAGGTGCAATCCTCGTTCTGAATTGTGTCGTGCTTCGAGCGAGCGTTAACTAGAGAGACAACATGAATATTCGAAGAAAAAACGATTATTCGCCGAATTTTCCCTGGCCCCGAGCCTCGAAAAGTCCTGCAAAATCGAGAATCGCACCCCATAACTCGCATGTTTGCAAGCCTTTAGCATTATGTGCTTTGTAATGAATACCTTATCCAAATTGGGGGAGGGGGGGAGGGGTATTTTTTTAATTACACCGGCTGGGCGTTTCCTTGCGGCTCATGGTTCCGAAGGCAGCTCAACTATTCGTATCGCAGCGCTTCAGCCGGCAATATCCGCGCCGCCGACCACGACGGATAAATCGTCGCGACAAACGAAATTCCAATCGAGACCAACGCCGTGATTACGCCATCCATGGCGCGCGGGACGAAGGGGACGTAGTCGATCGAATAGACCTCGGGCGAGAGCGCAATAAAGTGGTAGTGACCGCCGGCCCAGGAGATCGCGTAGCCGAGCACGAGGCCGATCGCCGTGCCGATCACTCCGATCAGCACGCCCTGCGCGATGAACACGCGCCGGATCTGCGCCTTCTTCGTCCCGAGCGACATGAGCACGGCAATATCTTTCGTCTTCTCCATGACCATCATGATCAGCGATATCAAAATGTTGAGCGCGGCCACGAACACGATCAGCCCGATGGTGATGAAAGTCACCACGCGCTCCAGTCGCAGCGCGCGGAACAAAGGCTTGTTCTGTTCCATCCAACTGGTGGCCATGAAGCCGTGGCTTCCTGAAATAAGATCGGCGGCCTGTTCGAGAGCGCGCGCCACCTCGCCCGCCTGGT
>PLHN01000304.1:0-389 GCA_003139975.1 Acidobacteriaceae bacterium | reverse complement strand
GGCACCATGCCAAACGGAGTCAGTTCGCCCTGGGGAGAAGTCACCAGCACCACCGATCCGACGGTCGCGCCCAGTTCCTCCGCCATGTCCTTGCCCAGAATAATCGGAGGCATAGCCGCAACGCGCTGCTGCACGCCCGCAAGGTCGTCTGGAGATTCGGCTTGTGTGGAGCGGGTGCCCTCACCCGCTGCCGTTGCACTTGCTTTTGCATTTGCGCTTGCATTTGCTTTTGAACTTGTTTCTTGAGTCACACCTGTGGCGCCCGCGTCTTCTTCTTCCAGCGCCGGCGCCGATCCCAGCGTCACGGTTTTCAGCAGATCGCTGACCTTCCGCTCATACCGCGGCAGCATTCCCTTCAGCACCGCTCCGCGCGCCCGCGGCCCGCGCGA
>PLHN01000157.1 GCA_003139975.1 Acidobacteriaceae bacterium | reverse complement strand
TGCGTGCGCGTGGGCACGGCGATTTTCGGTGAAAGACAAAAACGATAACCACAGGGGACACAGAGGCGCACGAAGGAAAGCCCTCAGAATGTTTGGTAGAGACGGGGCTTTCCCCGTCTCGCGAATGCAATGCCGCGAGCGGGGAACTTGCGGATCACGGCACGGCAAGATGCGTCTCAACGGAAACGATGATTAAGATTACGGATTCACCAACGGGAACCACCTTCGCAATCAAAGTCCATCCCCGCGCCAGGAAGAATGCCATTACCGGCGAGGTCGGCGATGCGCTCAAGGTTGCGCTGACTGCTCCGCCGGTCGATGGCAAAGCCAACGAGGCCTGCATTGAGTTTTTCGCAAAGCTTTTGAAGGTTCCGAGATCCTCCGTTACTATTGCAGCCGGCTTGAGCAGCCGGAATAAAGTAGTGCGGGTAACGGGATTGAAAGCAGAGACCGTGCGCGAGCGGCTGGGAGTCTAGCGGCCGGTCGCGGGCGAGGGCGCCCGCGCCACACAGCCATCAGGAGTCACTTTTGAACTTTTCCGAACGTTTGCAGGAAATTCGCACTGGATTCGAGCGCCCTTTCTGGGTCGCCAACATCACCGAGATTTTCGAGCGGCTTTCCTACTACGGGGCTTTTGCCTCGCTGGCGCTCTACCTGCAGGAGCGGCTGAATTTCTCGACCGAGCAGACCGGAACTCTGACCGGCATTTTCGGCGGGATGGTCTGGTTTCTTGCGATCTTCGGCGGAGCCGTGGCCGACCGCATCGGCTTCCGCCGCGCGCTCTCGACGGCATATCTCATTCTCGCGGTCGCGTATTTTCTGATTGGGTCTATTGGAGCGCCTTGGCTCGCACCGGTACGCAGTCTGGTGCCGCTCGGCCTGTTTGTTGGCGTCATTCTCGTGCTTCCCGCTCTGGGTATATCCATGGTGAAGCCTAGCGTAGTGGGCACAACGGCTCGCGCCTCGAAAGAGAACGTGCGCTCGATTGGCTACTCGATCTATTACACGATGGTCAATATCGGCGGTGCGGCCGGCCCTCTTTTCGCTGGATGGGCCCATCGCCACCTGGGTGTCGAGAATGTTTATCGCGTGTCGGCTGTCAGCGTCTTCGCGATGTTCTTTGTTGTGCTGTTGTTCTTCCGCGAGCCGCGCAAGGCCGGAGATGCACCGCCTCCTTCTATTGCGACCGTGGCACGGAATTTCTGTGTGGTAGTGGGCAATGCGCGGCTGGTGTTTCCGGTACTGGCAGGCGCACTACTGCTTAAGATCCTCAGCGTCCTCCATCCCGCGGCAAACATTCCTTGGTGGATCTGGGTCGGCCTGCTCGCTCTCGCGCTTGCCGGCTTGAGCCGCTTCATGTGGTTTCTGGTGATCTTCACCGGCTACTGGGTCGTGTTCTGGCAGCAATACATCAGCCTGCCCGGCTACATCCACGGCTACATCAACGCCAATGCATCCGCCGAAACCGTTATTGCCACCGATGGCATTACGGTGATCTGTCTTACGCTGGCGATCAATCTTCTCACCCGCAAGATCCCTACGTTTCAGGCCATCATTCTGGGAACGCTCATTACTTCCTCTTCGTGGCTCATTCTCGCTTTCTGGCCAACCGTGATCGGCGCCATTGTGTCGTTGTTCGTGCTCGCGCTGGGCGAAATCATTCAGTCTCCACGCTATTACGAATATATTTCGCGGCTCGCGCCCCCCGGGCAGCAGGGAACATATATGGGCTTTGCCTTCCTTCCGATTGGCATCGGCTCGCTGATTGGCGGATGGTTTGGCGGAACTGTCGTCCATCACTTTGGAGAAGTCGAGCATCAGCCAGCACGGATTTGGTGGACGGTGACGGCGGTCGGCATGGTCACGGCCCTGCTGCTGTGGATTTATGACAAGACGGTGAAAACGGACGCGGCTCCCGTCGCTCCACATGCACAGGACTAGATCATGCCCGAACGACAAATCACGCCAAAATACATCGCCGACCACATCCGGCGCTTGCTCCGGGATGGCGGGTCGGCGCCGCACTCGGAAGAAGTGCAGTGGTTTTTCAAGGAAGAAGTGAAGTCTCGCGGATGGTATACGGCCGACCTTCGCAAGGTGGCCGTGCGCTCCCGGCGCAGCATTGCTCGTGAAATGGGGACGGACTTTCTGGTACAGGTTGCCGACCAGCTTTTTGCGGGGCGAGTTCTGGAGGAAAAAGTATTCGCCGTTTTTCTGCTTGAGAAACAGACACACCTGCTCGGAGAAAAGGAATTTCGCCTCTGCGCTTCCTGGCTTGACCGCATCAGCAGTTGGGCGGATCACGATGCGCTGGCGCATGACGTGCTTGCGCCGATGCTGCGCGCCGAACCGAAGCGCTGCCGGGAGATTTTTCGCTGGGCCAAGTCGCGCAATCGCTGGCGGCGGCGCGCCGCCTGTGTGACGCTGATTCGAGGCGTGCGGGAGAAAGAGTTTTTTTCAGAACTGGTGCGGGTCTCGGAAATGCTGCTGGCCGATGACGACGACATGGTGCAGAAGGGGCTGGGATGGCTGCTGCGGGAAGCGGCGAAGCATAACCCGAAGCAAACTGTGCCCTACCTGATGAAGATTCGGAAACGCGCACCGCGCCTGGTTTTGCGAACGGCCTGCGAAACGCTGCCGGTTGCCACGCGGAAGCAAATCTTGCGCCGACGAACAGAACATTAACCAGAGAACACAGAGTTGCACAGAGGAGGAGGATACTAGGAAACCTAGTGCCCTTCCTGTTCCAGGTACTTCTCCACTTCGAGCGCAGCCATGCATCCTGAGCCAGAGGCAGTAATGGCCTGGCGGTAGCGGCGATCCTGCACGTCGCCGCAGGCGAATACACCCGGGACTTTTGTGAAGACGTTCTTCTGCGTAACCAGGTAGCCGTCCGCGTCGGTCTCGAGTTGGCCTGCGAACATCTTCGCGTTGGGGATGTGGCCAATACCGAGGAACATGGCGCTGGCTGGGAAATCCCAGCTCTCGCCGGTTTTCAGGTTGCGCAGGCGCAGGGCGGTGACTTCTTTTTTGCTGACGTCGAGCACGTCATCAACGACGGTGTCGGTGAGAAACGCGACTTTGGGGTTGGCGCGAGCGCGGTCCAGCATGATCTTCGAAGCGCGAAACTGCTCGCGGCGATGAATGAGCGTTACCTTGGTGGCAAACCGCGTCAGGAAGGTCGCTTCTTCCATGGCGGAATCACCGCCGCCGATGACGACGATCTCCTTGCCCGAGAAAAAGAATCCGTCACAGGTGGCACAGGAAGAAACGCCGTGGCCGATCAGAGCCTGCTCGTTGGGCAGGCCGAGCCAGCGCGCCGAGGCTCCGCTGGCAATGATCAGCGTGTGCGTCTGGATCACGTCTTTGCCGATAGTGAGTTCGAATGGCCGCATGCCCAGGTCCGCCTTGACGAGGTGGCCCATGCGATACTCGGCGCCGAAGCGCGAGGCCTGCTTGCGCATGTTTTCGATCAACTCCGGGCCTTGGATGCCCTCGGGAAAGCCGGGGAAGTTTTCGACCAGAGTGGTCATCGAGAGTTGGCCGCCGGGTTCGTGGCCTTCGANNCGATTACGACGTTGCGAATATCCATATTTATTTATCGACTTTATCAATAGATTCCGTAGAGCAAATTTCGTTGCAGACCGCTAGACGCGGGATCGAGCTAGGGAATCTTTTTCGTGCCGCCCGCCTTGGTGGGAGTTCCCGCACCTAGCCGGGCAAGTTCCTGAGGCACCATCCTGCGAACGCCCAGAGCATCACGATAGCGATTCAAAATTTCCGAGGCCACGCGAAAGATCGGTTCGTATGGGCTTTGATTTGGCGCCGGCTTCCCTTCTGCTGCCGAACAGCGCGCGAGCACAACCGAGGACTTTCCAAAGCGCTCCAATTTTACGCGTGCGGCAGGCGTGTTGGCCGATAGCATCACGCCCGCGGAGGTAACCGTGGAAGCGCTATCCTCAATCGCAACCTCCATCAAATCCTTGGGGTCGCGCACTCGCAACACCAACGTCTCTACCATGTTGTCCGTGTCCACGCTGAACGAGTATTGAACGTTGCTGAACGCGGCAGCAGCGGGGAATTCTCGCCGGACGCGCACCCAATTGGCAGCCGATGTCGCGCCGGAAGGCATCGCCGGCATGCCGGGCATAGGCGTGCTCGGATCAAGAGTCGAGCGCCCGCGCGCCACCTCGTAATCCTTGGTGAACACGGGCTTGTTGGGCACCTTGGCCAGCGCTGCAGACAATTCCTTTTGGTCGTCGGCGGAGGGTGAACAAACGTTGAGCATGCTCACCTT
>PLHN01000169.1 GCA_003139975.1 Acidobacteriaceae bacterium | reverse complement strand
ATCTCTACGGCGGAACTCCGCGGTTGTTCATTCTGTTGCTCGCCAATTTTGGGCTGACATTCACTTACGTCAATACTTCGGACCTGAACGACGTCGTGCGCGCGTTCCAGAATAACACGCGGCGCGTGTTTGTGGAGACGCCGACCAATCCTCTGATGGAGCTGTGCGATCTGCGCGCGATCAGCGAATTGACCCACAAGCACGCGGCGGAAGTGGTTGTGGACAACACCTTCATGTCGCCGTACTTTCAGCGCCCAATCGAGCTTGGCGCGGACATGGTGGTCCACTCGACCACCAAGTTTCTCAACGGCCACAGCGACGGTTTGGGCGGAGTTGTGGTGTGCACCAAGCGCGAGCAGGCCGAGAAATTGGCGTTCCTTCAGAAGGCCGCAGGCGCGATTTTGTCTCCGTTCGAGTGTTGGCTGATTTTGCGCGGCGTGAAGACGCTCGCAGTGCGCATGTTGCAGCACGATTGCANNTCGCTCGCGAATGCCAACAAGATGCTGCGCAAGGTGCGCGTGTGTTCGCTCGGCGAGTCGCTCGGCGGAGTCGAAACGTTGATCTCACATCCAGCCACGATGACGCACGCTGCGGTTGGCGAAGAAGGACGCCGCAAGATCGGCATCACCGACGGCCTGGTGCGGATTTCGGTGGGGATTGAGGACGTCGAGGACATTCTCGGAGATCTGGAGCAGGCGCTAGCGGCGATCTAGCGAACCGACTCGCCAATCCAGTTGAGATAGGCCTTGCTGCCATCGGTGACGGTGAGTTCGAGGCATTCCGGAACTTCATACGAGTGCAATTTGGCCAGGACCGCCTGCAGACGCTCGAACGCGCCCGCCGTGGTCTTGATCACCAGCAGCACTTCGGTTGACGTTTCCACTTCGCCCTTCCAGCGGTACATCGATTCCACCTGAGGCACGATGTTGACGCAGGCGGCAAGTTGCTGCTCGACCAGAGCGCGGGCAATGTGCCGCGCTTCTTCGATGGAGCCGCATGTACTTAGAACAAGTCTTGGGTCAGTCATAATAGAATCAAGCGTTGCAGCGATCTGCCGACGCTTCTTTTGCCTTCAGACTTTACTCCTGAAGGCACGCCGGATGAAAGCCCAACGTGCAACCTATAGTCCGACATTCATACGAGGTCCGCAATGATGACGCAAATCAAGTTTGGTACTTCAGGATGGCGAGCAGTGGTGGCCGAGGAATTCACGTTCGCCAATGTACGCCGCGCGGTACACGGAATTGCCAGGTACGTATGTTCGCAGAAGGCCAGCGGAGCCAAGGTGATCGTTGGCCGGGATCCGCGGTTTCTGGGAGAGACTTTCTGCACGACAGCGGCCGATATTCTGTCGAGCTACGCGATCACGCCGCTCCTGATCGCGGAGCCTGCGCCGACTCCGACCATTTCCTATGCCGTGATTCAGTCGAAGGCCGACGGAGCCATCAACTTTACGGCCTCGCACAATCCTCCGGAGTACAACGGCATCAAGTTCTCGACTCCCGATGGAGCCCCTGCATTGCCGGAGGTGACAAAGGCGATCGAATCGGAGATTGTGGCCTGCGATCAGGACCCGCAAGCGCCGCGCGCGGCGAAGGCAGACACTCAGTCCATTGATCCTCGCCGCATGTACCTTTCGCGCTTGCGCGAGACCGTCGATCTCGACGTCATCAGGAAATCCGGCGTGAAGATCGCTTTTGACCCCATGTGGGGCTCGGCTCGCGGATATTCCGACTCCCTGCTCCAGGAAGCAGGCGTCCCGGTGGCTACCGTGCATGATTATCGTGACGTGCTTTTCGGCGGACACGCGCCCGAGCCCGACGATCATTTGCTTGACGACCTGCGCAAGAAGATGCGCGAAACCGGCGCGGGAGTTGGCATTGCGACCGATGGGGACGCGGATCGCTTCGGCATCGTGGATGAAGATGGAACGTTTATGCAGCCCAATTACATCATTGCGCTGCTTTTCGATTATCTGGTCGAAACGCGTGGGTGGAAGAACGGTGTGGGAAAGTCGGTGGCTACGACTAACCTTATTAATGCGCTGGCCGAGAAGCACAAAATCGAGCTTTATGAAACGCCGGTAGGTTTCAAATACATCGGCGAACTGATCAAGCAGGACAAGATTCTGATTGGCGGCGAAGAGAGCGCGGGTTTGTCCATTCGCAAGCACGTTCCTGAGAAGGACGGCGTGCTTGCAGGCTTGCTGTGCTGCGAGATGGTGGCGCGGCGCGGTGCGTCTCTGGGCAAACAACTCGAAGGCATATTTGCCAAAGTTGGTTCCTTCTATCCGCTTCGGGAGAACTTCCGCTTGACGGCGGAAGTGAAAGGGAAGTTTACTGAGAAGTTACGTGGTGATCCATCCGGGTTTTGTGGCAGCAAAGTTGCCAGGGTGGTGCGGACGGACGGGCTGAAGCTTGTCCTGGCGGACGGATCGTGGGTGTGTTACCGGCTTTCGGGCACGGAGCCGGTGGTGCGCGTGTACAGTGAAGCGCGCAGCAGGGAAGACCTGACAAAGTTGAGCACGGCAGCCAAAGCATGGATCTTCGACTAGGACAACTCGGGCTCGGGCCGCAGTCGCGGGCACGGATTCTAGTGCGTCCTGAGGACGGGCTGCGTGCGGTGATGGAGCAAGCGCCGCGGGCCGAAGCCATGGCGGCAAAGTGGGTTGAGCGGACGCGGCCGGGTTGGTCGTGGCTGGCGCGCGAGTGGCGTGTGGTGGGAACGGCGGCTGCGGCTTTGTTGATTGTCGGAATTCTGGTACATGCCATTTTCGGCGCCAACGGGATGGTCGTCTATCGTCAGAAGCGTGCCGAGATGATGGCGTTGCAGGCGGAGGTGGACCGGCTACAGAAGGAAAACGCGCTCAACGCGGATCGAATCAAGCAGCTAAAGTCAAATCCTGCGGCGATTGAAAAAGAAGCCCGCGAGCAACTGCATTACTCGCGGAAGGGCGAGGTTGTGTTCGTTACGCCCGAGGCTCCGCCAAAACCACCGACTGGCCGAGCCAGAAAAGACAAACCCTAACTCCTGGAGCGTCGGCTTCGATCAACCGCTCATCGTTTCGCTCTCCGTGTGGATGCAGCCGTCCTCGTTCCCGTGATACAGTTCACTCAAGTGTATGGGGGCTAATCTGAGGAGGACAAAATGCGTAAAACCGTTTGCTTGCTGTTTGCCGTTGCTTTGATTTTGACGGCCTCGTTGGCTATGGCTGGCGATGCCCAAACCGTGAATGGCTGGATTACAGACGCTAAATGCGGCGCAAAGGGCGCCCATGCCGGCATGGAGGATTGTGCGAAGAAGTGCATCGCAGCCGGATCGCCTGCCGTCGTCGTAACGGACAGCGACCAGAAAGTCCTGCAGATCGACAACCCCGACGCCATCAAGGGGCATGAAGGCCATCACGTGGCCGTCACCGGACACATCGACGGAGACAAGATCCATGTGGATAGTCTGAAGATGCTGTAGGCGACAATGTGGTGAGGGCTAAGAATGGGCGGCCCGAGTGGCCGCCCTCATCTTTTGTGGTCCACGGAAACTCCGATTAAGTACGGGCAAAAAGCGCTAACCACGGAGTTCACAGAGGCGCACGGGGGAAATCGGAGAAGCTTAATCAGAACCTGCCTAGCAGTCGCCGCTCCGGTTTTTCTCGTTTGCTACTTACCGCACTACGCCTTCGAGCGGAGAACTGGCGGTGGCATAAAGCTTGCGCGGCATGCGTCCGGCTAGATATGCCTTTCGACCGGCCTGTACGGCTTGCTTCATTGCCTCTGCCATGAGCACCGGTTCCTGGGCCCCGGCGATTCCGGTGTTCATCAACACGGCGTCGTAGCCGAGCTCCATCGCAATGGCTGCGTCGGATGCTGTGCCGACGCCCGCGTCCACGATCAACGGAACGCCGGTGATCATCTCGCGGAGAATTCGCAGGTTCGCGGCGTTCTGAATGCCGAGCCCGCTGCCGATGGGCGCGCCCAGAGGCATGACTGCAGAGGCTCCCGCATCGACGAGGCGTTTCGCGACCACGATATCGTCGGAGGTATAAGCCAGCACGGTGAAACCTTCTTTCACGAGGATGCGCGTCGCTTCGAGTGTGGCTTGGACATCGGGATACAGCGTGGCTTGATCGCCGATAACTTCCAGCTTGATCCAGTCCGACAGACCGGCCTCGCGCGCGAGGCGTGCCGTGCGGATGGTCTCGTCGGCAGTGTAACAGCCGGCTGTGTTCGGGAGAAGGAAGTATTTTTTCGGGTCAATGTAATCGAGGAGAGATTCCTTGCTCCGGTCGAGATTTACGCGGCGCACGGCCACGGTAACCATGTCGGCGCCGCTCGCTTCGAGCGCGCGCGCGGTTTCCTGAAACGACCTGTATTTACCAGTCCCCACAATCAGACGGGACTGAAATTGCTTGCCTGCGAGGATGAATGAGTCCGTCATGGTCTTTATTGTACGGCGTGGACGGCATGCGGTGCAGGCATTTCAGGGCGGATTAGCGCGAACAACTCAGCGTCCCTCGGCTTCCGCCTTCGCGTACATGTCATCAATCAGCTTGTGGTAGCGCGCCTCAATGCCGCGGCGGCGGACTTTGAATGTGTGCGTCAAGGTTCCGTCGGCGGCCGAGAGTTCCTCCGGGATGACGACCACGCGCTTCAGCCTCTCGAACCGCGCAAGGTTCGTGTTCGCTTCTTCGACGATGCTTTCGTAAAGCGCCTGCACCTTCGCGTTGGCGACGAGCTCTTCCCGGGAACCAAAACTGACCTTATTATTCCGGGCCCAATCTTCGAGGACAGGAAAGTGTGGCGCGATCAGGACGGCAGGGAACTTGCGCCGGTCGCCGAGCACGACGACGGTTCCAATCAGCGGATTCAGCTTGAGCGAATTCTCGATCGGCTGGGGCGCAATAAACTTGCCGCCGGAAGTCTTAATCAGATCTTTCTTGCGGTCCGTGATCGAAAGGAATCCGTCGGCGTCTACGTGACCGATGTCGCCGGTCTTGAACCAACCATCCACAAAAGCCTCGCGAGTTTCCTCCGGGCGCTTCCAATAGCCCCTGAAAACCGAAGGACCGCGCACGAGCACCTCGCCATCGTCGGCGACCCGCACCTCGACATTCGCGAGCGGTTTGCCGACTGTTCCAAGTTTATTGGCTGTAGGCGTGTTTACGGCAATGACGGGTGAAGTCTCGGTGAGGCCATAGCCTTCATGGATCTGGATGCCGACGTCAGCGAACCACTCCGCCAATTCGCGTCCCAGCGGTGCGCCACCAGAAAGGAATTCCTCGGTCTTGCCTCCCATAGCTGCGCGTATTTTCGAAAACACCAAGCGATTGGCGATTTTCCAGGAGAGAGAGGTTGGTTGCCTGCCATCGAGAATCTCGGCGCGATACGTTTGTCCCCTCTTAAGCGCCCAGTGAAAAATTGCATTTTTAGGGAAGCTCGCGGACTTGAGGATTGCCTGCTGGCGAACCTTCTCATAGACGCGCGGCACGCCGACAAAGATGTCGGGTTGCACTTCCTGGAGTACATACGGCAGGCGCGTGATTTCAGGGCAATATGCGAGCACGACGCCACGGTAGAGCAGCGCGAAATCGACGTGGCGCGCGGTGACGTGCGAGAGCGGAAGGAACGATACGCTTACCTCTTGTTTTTCGCCGATGCCGAACCCTTCCAGCGAGCACGAGATGTTCGAGGCCATGTTGCCGTGGGTCAGCATCGCTCCCTTGGGAGTGCCGGTAGTGCCGGAAGTGTAGATGATGGTGGCCAAGTCATCGGGCGTAATCGCCGCCGAACGCGCATCGAATTCGGGATCGGGATTCGCCGGGCCGCGCAACATCAATTCCTGCATGTGGACTGCGTGGGCATTCTCGACGGCATCCATGACCAGAATCTGCTCTACCGGCGTCTGTTGCCGGACGGCGAGCACTTTTTCCAATTGGGTTTTGGTGGAGACGGCCACTACCCGCGCGCCGGAGTCGTTAAGAATGAATGAAGTTTGCTCCGCGGTTTGCGTCGAGTAAATGGGAACCGTGACTGCGCCCATCGACAGCACAGCGAAATCGGTGATCGTCCACTCGGGGCGGTTTTCGCTGAGGATAGCAACACGGTCGCCTTTGCGAATTCCCCACGATTCGAGCGTGCGAGCCACGCTTACGACGTCGCGGTAGAGTTCGGTGGAAGAAATCGGCGTCCAGCCCGCACTTTGCCGCTGCAGCATAACGCGGTCGCGGTGCTGCTGGCACATGTTCGACAAAATGTCATTCAGAGTGCGAAGGCTCATTGGACCCAGTCGCTCCTCCCCGGATCATTGTACAAAGCTCTGGCCAGGAGCGCGGTGGCAATCCTGGGGCGAGTCTCCACTTTGACCTTATCGCTGCCCTGACTGTACGCTGGTTGCAAGTCCTGATGGGGTGTCTATGAAACACAAACGTCGTTTAGCAAGCTTGGGGGTGTGTCTGCTCGCGGCCACGATGGCCGTGCCGCAAGCCAGTGCACAGAGCAAACCCGAGCCC
>PLHN01000495.1 GCA_003139975.1 Acidobacteriaceae bacterium | reverse complement strand
TCCTCTTCCGGATCGCCCATCATTTGCGGATCGAAAACGAAGACGCGGCCTACCCACTCTTTTCCAAACAGGAAAGCCACCGAGGCAATCGCGTTAAACTCTTCCACACGGGCCAGAGTGTCCAGAAACTTCGCGTCCACGTCGCGAAGCCTGCGACCACTGGTATCCAGGAACACGGTGTCAAAACCTTTGGAGGATCGAGTCGCGTAAACCGCCTCCGCTTGGGAGTCGAAAATGTAGCCACTCTCGCTCTCCGGAGCCGCCTCGTGCCAGCGCAGAGCCTCCTGGCCGGCGGCGCCACGTTTGATCTCAGCCAGAAATACGCGGTAACTATGGGCTTCCTGCGACGCGCTCAGCACNNCGCGCGCCGTAAATGCTCATCACCTCGCCAAGGATCTGCTGCATGGTTCCAGTCAGTCCCGCCTCGACACGCGTAGAGCTGAGCACGCGGGTAATCACAGCCCTCTCGGCGCGGACCTTCTTCTGGTTCTCCGCCATGTAACCCAGCAGAAATCCCAGCACCAGCAGGTAGACCGAGGTCATCACCAACTGTTGTGGCTCCAGTTCCCGGACACTGACGCCAAAACCTCCGAGTGAAGGCATCGACTGCCCGTGAGTGGCCAACGCCCCTAAACCGGCGCGAACCATGTAGGCCTCCACCCACAGCAGGGCCACGGCTGCTGCCGACGTGCCCACCGTCTCCCACAAACCCCATCGGTACGCGGCTGCCGCCATCACAAAAACGAAGAACAGGAAAAACGGGCCGCCCTGCGCCGGTGCGAACATCGAAATCAAGACCGGCCATAGAATATCCACCGAGTGCACCACCAGGCGGAAAGCTTTGGTGGAGCGCGGCCGCACCCGCACCAGCAGCATCACCACGACGGCATTGACGAGATACACAATCAGCAGCCAATACAGCAAGCGGGGATAGACAAACTCGCGCGCCGGCTCCATCCAGAGAGTAACGAGCGCAACGATAGTCAACGCCACGCGCGCCGTGGCCAGCCAGCGNNGGTCTCGGTTTTGAGGGATGATCCAGGACACGAGTTTCTCGTTTTCGTGACTGATGATTCTAGTCTATCTCGCCAATACTCTATCCCTAAGCGCCCGCGGTTACTACCGCGCGGCTGGATCCTTGCGATCGAGAAGTTCCGTCAATCATTGCCAGGAGAGATCCTCGCCGACGGTTATGTTACTTCAGTCACCCCCTCGGCATCGCGTCCCGCACTAGAATGGGGCGAGGACGACAGGTTTGGCGCTAAGCAATCGATACTGGAAATCGCTGCTGATCTCTTTGGCGCTGGGCCAGGTAGCAGCCTCTCTGCTCATGCCCAGAGGCGACGTCCTCACCATCATCAGCGACCTCATTCAGGGCGCACTGCTGCTGATGGCCACCGCAGCCTTCCTGCCGAAAACCGCGCACGCCAACGCGAAAAGCTTCCGCACCCGCCTTTTTTGGATCCTGATGAGCGTCGGTATGGGGCTTTGGCTCGCTTATCAGGGGATGTGGAATTACTTTGAGGTCGTCAAAAGACAAGATGTTCCCGACCCATTCCTCGGCGACATCGTCTTGTTCCTGCATCTCGTGCCGATGATCGCCGCCCTGGGTGTGCTTCCCCATCTGCGCGAAGACGACCGCGACGAACGCATTCGCATACTCGATTTCTCGCTCCTGCTGACGTGGTGGGTCTTTATCTATGTGTATCTCGTCATCCCATGGCAGACCGTTCAAATCGATGAGCCCACCTACAGCACCAATTTAAATCTCGCGTATCTGACGGAAAAGCTCATGCTGTTGCTGGGGTTGGCCGTGCTCGCGTATTCGGCGGAGGGCGGCTGGCGGCAACTCTACGGGCAGTTGCTGGGCGCGAGCGCCCTCTATGCATCGAGTTCGTATGTCGCCAATTGGGCGATCGGACACAAAACGTACTATAGCGGCAGCATCTACGATATCCCACTGACCGTCTCCATAGCCTGGATCGCGGCCGTTCCCGCTCTCTCCGACCACTACAACCTGTCCGAGTCTAACCCCGCGAAGCCGCTGCTTGGTGTCTGGATTACCCGCCTGAGCATGTTCGCTTTGCTCAGCCTGCCCTGGGTAGCTCTGCATTCGGAGCTTGATGCCACCCAACCGCATGCCGTCAAGGCATTCCGAGTCACGGTCAGTTTGGCCGCCATGGTTGTTATGGGCGTGATGGTTTTCTGGCGGCAGCGCATGCTTGGGGCCGACCTTTCCTTTTTTCTCGACAAGTCTCGCCGATCCTTCGACGAGTTAAAGAACCTGCAAGAAAGCCTGATTCAATCGCAGAAGCTGGCCTCGCTCGGACAGTTGGTGGGTGGCGCAGCCCATGAGATCAACAACCCTCTCACCGCCATGCTGGGATATTCGGAACTCCTGAGCGTATCCGGGCTGCCGCCCCACGAACAGCAGCAGGCGCTCATGATCGGCGATCAGGTCCGGCGTACCAAGACGCTGGTGGAAAGCCTGCTCACCTTCGTCCGCCCCGCTCCCGCCAAGCTTATGATAGTCGACGTCAACTCAGTGCTTCGGACTGCGTTGCGGCTGCTTCCCTCTCGCCTTCAAGCGCAAGGCATTGCGGTGCGTCCCGAGCTGGCTCCTTCACTCCCGCCTGTGCTTGCCGATTCTAATCAACTGCTGCATGTCTGCCTGCACCTGGCTGGGCAGATCTCCGTTCAGCTTGATCCCGGCACGAACTGTTCGCTTTGTATCCGCACAGGCCACGAAGGCGGCTCATTGCTGGTAGATTTTTTCGCGGAGGCTCCGTTCCTCGGGCCGCCGTCGTTCGATTTGTCGCTGACTTCCGAGGGAGTTCACAGGCCTGCTACGCTTTCGCTGAACGCCTGCTGTCGAATCGTGGAAGAACAAGGCGGACGCCTTTTGCGCCCGTCGAACCTGACAATTCCAGCGTTCCGCATGGAGCTGTCGGTCGCCGCAAACTCCGCGACCGGTCACCCCAACCGGGCCGCCGCGCATGGCGGCTCCTAGAGCCATAGTTCCGAGGTTTCAGAGTTTCAAGGTTTCAAGGAAAAGGCAGGCGCCGGTTAGGGTTAACCTTGAAACGCTGAAACCTTGAAACCTTCCCTCTTCAGCTGTCCGCAGGCGGCAAAGATATCCCGCCCGCGTGGGCGCCGCACGAACGTCGGGATTCCAGCCGCCACCAGGATTCTCTGGAACGCCAGCACCCGCTCTTGGTGCGGCGTCCGGTACGGCAATTCCGTCCCAGGATTCAAGGCAATCAGATTCACTTTCGCCCACATGCCGCGCACCAGTTCCGCTACTTCGTGCGCATGCTCTGGAGCGTCATTCACTCCCTCCAGCAACACGTACTCAAATGTCAGCCGCTCGCGCGCCCGCAGCGGGAATTCGCGGGCTGCTTGCATTAACGCCCCCAGATTCCATTTCCGGTTGAGCGGCATCACCTCGCTGCGCAAAGTGTCATTCGATCCATTGAGCGAAATCGCCAGCTTCGGGCGCACCGTCTCTTGCCCAAATTCATAAATCCGCGGAACAATTCCCGCTGTCGAGACCATCATCCGCGACTCCGGAATTCCGACGCCTTCCACCAGCAGCCTCACCGCCTTCATGAAGTTTTCATAGTTCAAGAAAGGTTCGCCCATCCCCATGAAGACGATGTTGACGCGCTGAAGAGGAGGGTCCACACCCTGATCGCGCAGCACAGCTGCAATCTGCCCGACAATTTCGCCCGCCTCCAAATTTCGCTTCACCCCCAGCAGCGCAGTGAAGCAAAATTTGCAATTCACCGCACATCCAACCTGGCTGGAAACACAAATGGTGGCGCGGCTGAAGTTGGAAACCTTCGATGTGGCCACGTCGGCGTTCGCCGCATCGCCAGCCACTCCGCTTTCCTCCTCGCCCGCTTCGCTGCCGTCGCCCGTTTCTCCGCCGTCCCCCTCCGGCATCCAAACGCTCTCCACGACTTCCCCGTCGGCGAGTTCGATCAGGTAGCGGACCGTCCCATCGCTCGAAACAAACTTGCGCGCAATCGCGGGCGTGCCAATGCGCCAGCCTTGCGCCGCCAGTTGCGCCCGGTAAGGTAAGGGCAGGGTCGAAACCTGGTCCAGTTGTTGCCACTTCTGCCTGTAGACAGCATCAAACAGCTGCTGTCCACGGTAGCCGGGCTGACCTGACTCACGTGCGAGGTTGGTCATCTCCTCAAGGCTCATACCAAGGAGCGAATTCGATGGGTGGGCGGACATAGCAAGGCCGTCCTTCGAGTGTAATCCCGATTGAAGCCAGGCCGCATGAACTGGCTGTAACTTAAACAAACAAAAGGCCACAGCGCAAGCGGCTCTCTTTGTGCATGAGTTTATGGGACAATAGAAAGAAGCGACCCACCTTGCAAGCGGGCAACACGAAACGAGCCGCATGGTAAAAGAGACCCGCAACATTCATCGCCACGTTCTGCCAAATGGCCTGACCGTCATTACAGAGCAGATGTCTCATCTCCGCTCGGTCTCGATTGGCATCTGGCTGAAAACCGGCTCGCGCGACGAAGGCGCCGAATGGAACGGTATTTCCCACTTCATCGAACACATGGTGTTCAAGGGCTCTGAGACGCGGTCGGCCGAGGCTATCGCCCGCCAGGTCGACTCCATCGGCGGCAACATGGACGCCTTCACCGGCAAGGAGTGCATCTGCTTCAACATCAAGGTTCTCGATGAGCACCTTCCGATCGCCATGGATATGCTGAGCGACCTCGTCCTGCATCCAGTCTTCAATGTCGATGATATTTCGCGCGAACGCGGCGTGATTCTCGAAGAAATCAAAATGGATCAGGACAATCCCGATTACCTGGTGCACGAAATCTTCACGCAGAGTTTCTGGAAGGATCATGCGCTCGGCCTTCCCATTCTCGGCACGCGGGAGACGGTAAAGAAATTCGAGCGTCCCGTGGTCTCGCGTTTCTATGGCCATCATTTTGCGCCCGGAAATCTGATCATCTCCGCCGCCGGCAATCTCACCCATGAAAACTTCGTGGAGCTGGCCGCCAAGCACTTCGACCGGGTGAAGCCTGGAAAGAACGGCCTGTCGTCGCCTCCGCCGAAAACGTCCTACCGCATCAACCTGCGCAACAAGAAGTCGCTCGAACAGGTGCAGATCTGCATCGGCGTGCCGTCGCATCCAGTGGCGCACGAACGCCGCTATGCTTCCTACGTTCTCAACACCCTGCTCGGGGGCGGTATGAGTTCGCGGCTGTTCCAGAACATCCGCGAGCGGCAGGGTCTGGCCTACTCCATTTACAGCGACCTTAACCCCTACCGCGATACCGGCTCGATGTGCGTGTATGCCGGCACCTCGCGCGAATCGGCCATCAAAGTGGTGGAAAACGTCATCGCTGAGTTCCGCAGTCTCAAGTCCACTCCTGTGCCGGAAGAAGAGCTGCGGCGCTCGAAAGACCAACTCAAGGGCAGCCTGATGCTCTCGCTGGAATCGTCGATGGCGCGCATGTCCAACCTCGCCCGCCAGGAAATGTATTACGACCGCTTCTACGGGCTCGACGAACTGATCGAGCGCATCGAAGCCGTGACTTCCGACGATCTCCGCCAAACGGCCGAAGAATTTTTCCGCACCGAGCAGATCGCGGTCACGATTCTCGGCAATCTGACCGGACTCAAACTGAGACGCGGCCAACTGGTCTGCTGAGCTGTTCGGCCCTTGCATGGAAGGCTTGCGGGCAGGAACTTGGCTCCCAACGCTGGTTTCCCGGTCATATCACCGTGGGTGCTTGCGTCTGTCTTGTAGAATTGACCCGGGAATAGTGGCCTGCTATGCAGATGGTGTTTGACGTCTTCGCTGAGATTTTTCGCACCTTGTGGTCGCACAAGCTGCGTTCTTTTCTCACCATGTTCGGCATCGCCTGGGGCGTGGGCTCTTTGCTTCTGCTGGTCGGCCTGGGGGAAGGCTTTAGAACCGGCAACCAGCGCGGCCTCTCCGAGTACGGCGAGAACATCATGTGGCTGTCCCCTGGCCGCGCTCCGGCTGTCGAGGGCAGCATGAACTCGGCGCGGAAGTACCGGATCACGTACCAGGATTACCTCGACATCCGCGGAGAATCTCCGCACATCAAGGCCGTCACTCCCGTGCTTACCTCGGACGACGTACACGCGGTCAGCGAGTTCGGCAGCGCCAGCGGCCAACTCACGGGCGCGGAACCGCAATACAACGGGATCCGTTTTCTGCCGCTGAAACTGGGACGCTATCTCAACGACCTCGACGAGACGCAAAAACGCGGCGTTGTGGTGCTCGGCGACGAGATGTCGCGCAATCTCTTTCCCGGCCGGCCGGCTCTGGGCGCATTCATTCTGCTGAACGGGCACCGTTTCGAAGTAATCGGGACGCTGCGCCGAGTGGGCCGGGGTGACGATAACTCGACCAATATGCGCTGCTACATTCCGTTTCAGGTGATGCGCAGCGACTTCCCACTGAAAGGCGATGAAGCCTACGACGCAATTTCTTTTTTAAACTATCAGCCGCGCATCGCCGATGAGCATATCCTGGCGCGGGATGAAGCTCGTCGCGTAATCGCCCGCAATCACCACTTCGACTATCACGATGAAGATGCCTTCGAAGGCATGGATACGGTTGAGCAGGCGAAGGAGATGGGCACGATTTTCGATTCGATGAATAAATTCCTGGGAACGGTCGGCCTGGTCACGCTGGCCCTCGGCGCCATCGGCGTCATCAACATCATGTTGATTGCCGTCTCCGAGCGCACGCGCGAAATCGGCCTGCGTAAAGCTCTCGGCGCCACCAACCGCAGCATCATGCTGCAGTTTTTCACCGAAGGCATCCTGCTCACGCTGGTCAGCGGCTTGATCGGCATGGCCTTCGCCAGCGGACTCATGGCGCTGCTCTCCAACTATCACAACCAAGGCGGCTTCGATCCGCCGCGGCTGGT
>PLHN01000216.1 GCA_003139975.1 Acidobacteriaceae bacterium | reverse complement strand
AGATGGCCACGACCGGAACCTGCAGAGCGGCTGCCAGATGCATTGGTCCCGTATCGCCTGCAATCAGCAAGCGCGCGCGGCGCGTGAGCGAAATCAGTTCGGCAATCGTGCACGAAACTTTTCGCGAGGTGCCTTCACTCGCCGCTTCAACGGCTGTCGCCAGAGCTTCCTCTCCCGGGCCGAAATTCACGAGCGAGTGAAGTCCTTCACGAGCGAGCGCCTTTGCAATTGCTCCGTAGCGCTCTGCCGGCCATTGCTTCGCGCCCCAGCCCGCGCCGGGATTCAAAATCGCGAACTCTCCCAAGTTTGCGATCAGAGAAGCAATTTTGCTTTCCGCATCCGGGTCTAACGGAAACTCCGCGCTGGGAGCTTTTCCGGTTGCTGGCGGGCCAATGACCGCGCGAGCCAAATCAAGCGCCTGCTCGACCACGTGTCTGCCATCCGTTTCCACTTGGCGCGTGTAGAACATACTGGCCGCATTTTCACGCGGCTGCGCCTCGCCAAATACGGTGGATGCGCCCGACCACTTTGCCAGCAGCGCCGAGCGCACAGCGCCCTGGAAATCGATGGCAGCGTCATATTTGATCCCGTGTATCTCGCTCAAGCCTGAAGTGATCTGCTGCAGGGTGTTGAACGAAAACAAATTGTGCCGCCATTCGGCAAGGTTAACCGTGTGAACGCGATCCGCCAGAGGCCGTTCGCCCGAGCGCCGTCCCGACCGCGGATAGCGCAGCGTGCACAATAGTTCGGCCCAGCGTTCTTCGATGAGCCAACCCAAAGTGGCATGGGGGAAGGCTTCGCGCAGCGCAGCCACGGCCGGCAGCGTGTGAATGATGTCTCCCATGGAGCTGAGCCGGACTACGAGCAGGCTTTCAAATCGAGGAGTGGTCGCGCCGGGAGAGAGTTCCGTCATGAACGCCGCCTTACGCTTTTCGCGGCGAGAGCCGCGTGCGGATGATTTCGGTGGCCGAGTGATTTTTCGGATCGCCGACGATTATCACCCGGCCTCCGCAAGCTTCCACTTCGTTGCGCTCCGGAACGCTTTCCGCAGTGTAGTCTGTGCCCTTGGCGTGAAAATCGGGGCGAATTTCGTGAATGATGGGGCGCACATCTTTTTCAGGGAACACAACAACGGCATCCACATCCGCGAGCGATGCCAGAATCTCCGCGCGCTCTTCGGCAGGCATAATGGGCCGTCCTTCTCCTTTCAGTGCGCGGACGGAAGCATCGTCGTTGACTGCAACCACGAGTTTTTCCCCAAGTTCCCGGGCGGCGTGCAGATAGCGCACGTGGCCAACATGCAGCAGATCGAAACAGCCGTTAGCCAGCGTGATGCGATCGCCGGCACGGCGCCAGTCAGCAACACGCTGCCGCAACTCCTCGCGCGAAACGATCTTCGAATGGATTGATGTTCCCAATGATTGTGTGAACAAATGCTTGTGCGACAAATCTTGGCTCAGAGTTCGTGTGCTATCCGCGGCGCTTTCTCAACCGCGTCCAGAAGTTCCTGCTGGCTGACGGTGGCTGTCCTGCGCTTCATCACCACGATGCCACCGGCATAGTTCGCCAGATGCGCGGCCTCTTCTGCCGTGGCACCCGAAGCCAGAGCCGCGGTGAAGGTGGCAACCACCGTATCGCCCGCGCCCGTCACGTCCGCAACTTCGTCTGTACCGTAGATCGGAATATCCACCGGCTTATGGCGGCGCGGAAACACAACCATGCCATCCTTGCCGCGCGTGATGAGCAGCGATTCGAGATTCATCTCACCGGCAACCTGCTCACCAGCCGCCAGCAACCGCTCCCAGTCGTCGCCGATACGAATGCCGAGCGCCGTTTCTACTTCCGACTCATTAGGCGTCGCCGCGGTGATCCCGATGAACTCCAGCATGCGATGGCGCGAGTCGAGCATGATCGGCACTTTGTCGATCCCACGCTTTTCACGAATCAGATTCAGCAGTGCGGGGGTCGCCGCACCGTACCCGTAGTCGGAAACCAACACCGCGTCCGAGGCCCGGCCGTATTCTCTCGCGGCCAGAACCAGTTCACGCCGAAGATGCGAGTTTGGGCACTCGCCGGGCTCCCGGTCCACACGCACCACCTGCTGCCCGGCAGTGTGCGCAAATCCAGCGAGAATGCGCGTCTTGGTCACAGTGGGGTAACTCTTGTCCTTCAACACGCCACTCACCGGAATGCGTTTGTGGCGGAAGGCGCGGAGCAGCAGCCTGCCCGGCTCGTCATCTCCTACGATGCCGACAGGCAAAACGGTTACGCCGAGGTCGGCAAGGTTATAGATGGCATTGGCGCCGCCGCCGGGCACGATTTTGCGGTCGCGATGTCTCAATATCAGCACGGGCGCCTCGCGCGAGACGCGGGAAATCTCGCCGAAGACATATTCGTCGGCAACGAGGTCGGCGAGCACGGTTACCGTGACCTTGGGGAATGACTCGACAATTTTTCTTAGGCGGTCGTTTTCTTTCGTGTGCTTTGTCATCAGTCTAATTTGGAGGGGCGCGACAGCAAATTCGCGACAGCCCGCAAAACCCCAATTTAGTTAACCTAAGATTTTCTCACGAGCGGCGCCTTCAAACCTTGATTCTGCTGAGAATGGTATCGACAACGTCAGCCTGGTTGTCGAGGGTGACGGTTAGTGCGGCGATCGCCAACGGATTGAGTTGGGATCGCAACGGGCCCAAGTTTACTCCGTCTTTCTCTGTGGTCACAAATCCACTAGCGTCATGTTAGATGCGCGCAGCGACGAGTTGCTCAATGTCACGCGGGCCATAGAAATGATGGTCGGGAAACGCCACCTCGAATGCGGGGCGGATTCCGGTCGCGCGCACCTGCGCGAAAAACCGCTGTGGGCGGGCGATTCCACAGAAAACGACCGGCGCATGGGACGCGTCCGGAACAGCGATTCTTCGTTGCATCCGCCAAATGAGCTTTCCTGCAAAGGCGGCGTGGCTGGCGGCTGATTCGGTCGGCAGAACGATTGCATCAGCGCGGGCAAGTGAGGAGAGCGGCNNCAGCAGAATGTCCACGTCGCGATAAAGCTGGCGGTGCTGAAAGCCGTCATCCAGAATGTGAAGCTGCGACTGAAACTTGTTCTCGGCGACCAGCCCAGCTTCGTAACGGCTTTCCCCGACTACGACCGGAACGTTCAGCCGGCGCGCAATCAGCAGCGGTTCGTCGCCGAAATCGGAAGCGCTGCCATTCGGATCCACTACACGAACGCCACGCGTCTTGCGGCCATATCCACGCGACAGAACATCGAAACGAATGCCACGCGCCTTCAACAGTTCGCCGAGCGCAATTACGAATGGCGTTTTGCCCGCGCCTCCCACCGATAGATTGCCGACGCTTGCCACCGGCCGTTCCAGCCGCCGAATCGCAAGCAGGCGGCGCTCGAACAGCGAGTTGCGCAGCGCGCTTGCGGCGGCATAAATACCGGTCAATGGATTCATTGCGCCTCTTTGTCGGGCGGCTGCGCGCCAGGTACCGGTTTGTTCATCAGATCGACCAATGCGTGGATCGTTTTCATCGTGGCGCCACGCTGTGAATCGAGCGCAGCCAGCGCATTCTGGCCGAGAGTCGTGCGTTCCGCTTTGTTGCCGATCAGTTCCATGAAAACCAGCGGCAGCTCCGCGAGTCCCACTACCCGCACCGCATTGCGGCTCAGAAAGTAGTTCACAATATCTCGAAAATTCTCGTAATGGTTTCCAGTAACGATCGGAACGCCATAGCGTGCCGGCTCGAGAATGTTGTGGCCTCCCCGTGACACCAGGCTTCCGCCCACAAAAGCCACAGTGGCTAGCGAATAAAGCGCGGCTAGCTCTCCAATGGTGTCCAGCAACAAAACCCCGCCCGCCAGCGGTTCACCGCTCCATAACGAACGGAGCACCATGCGAATGCCCAGTTTCTCGACGAGCGCCCCAACCTCGGCAAAACGTTCAGGATGCCGAGGCGCGAGAATCATCACGGCTTTCGGATGCGTCGCGAGAATGTTGTGAAAAGCCGAGAGCAGCGGAGCTTCCTCATCTTCGAGCGTGCTGCCGCATACCAGAATCGGCCAGCCGGCGGCGGGTTCAGTGCTCGATTCTCCAAGCACCGCTCGCAGGCTGGCGACGATGGCGGGAGCCGGCGGCAGCGCCACCTCGAATTTCAGGTTTCCAGCAACGCGGGTCTTTGCCTCAGTTGCACCGATCTCAACCAGTCGCCGTTGATCCTCGTCTGTTTGCATCAGAAACAGATCGACATCCGCAAGGATTTTCGGCAACCAAAACCGCAGGCGTTTGTATCCCGGAAAAGATCGATCCGAGATCCGGCAATTGATCACGGCAATTCGAGCCCCGCCGCGCTTGGCGAGCCGCAGAAAATTTGGCCAGAATTCCGTTTCCGCAATCACACACAACGCCGGACGAAGTGCGTCGATGTAAGGCCTCACGGCAAACGCAAAGTCCAGCGGAAAATAGAAAACGTTCTCCGCGCCGAACCTTTTCACGGCCAGTTTCTGCCCGGTGCTGGTGGTAGTTGAAATGAAGACGTGGTGCGATGGGAATTCCCGGCGCAGCCCCTCGACCACCGCGCTCGAAGCCACCACTTCACCGACAGAAACGGCGTGCACCCAGATCGCCGGCTTGTCGCGATACCCCGCGAGCGTGACCGGAACGGCTCCAAATCTCTGCCGCAATCCCGCTCGATACTTGCCATGCCGCAGCATCTGCAGCAGCCAGTAAGGCAGCGTCACAATCAGCAAGAGCGCGAGCAGCGCACTGTAAAGCGCATACATGAAGGAAGTCCCATTCTAACTGCCCGCGCCCCTTCTTCGGGCGACTGCAATGACGATGGGGGCATCCTATAATCCAGATATGCAGAATTTCTGGCGACGGCCCAACCGGAAAGCGCATTCGCCTGCTCTGGCCGTCTTGACTGTTGTACTGTGCTGCCTGACTGCCTTTGCGGCGAAAGATTTCGTCATGCCCGACGCTCACCCCGCGCGCACCTATCCCGCGCATGACGAGCATCCGATGGAAAAAGTCAGCGTCGCCGTCGATCCCTACGACGTGGAGTACAAGGCAAACATCTTCACCATCAACTACCGGAACTATGGCTTCATGCCGGTGTTTTTTGTCGTCACCAACGACAGCGACCAGCCCGTCGCTCTGGCTGCGATGAAGGCTGAACTGAACACCGTGGGCCGCGACAAGCTGTATCCGCTCACGCCCGAAGACATCGTGCGGCGTATCTCACATCCTTCGCGCAGCGATGTGCCGACCTTGCCGATTCCGCTGCCTGGGAAAAAGGTAAAGGGCGGCATGAGTCAAAAGGCAATGGACGAAATCGAGCGGGCGCAGTTCGGCGCGAAGGCGGTTGAGCCGCACTCCACCGCCCGCGGCTTTTTGTTTTTCGACGTCGCCCAAATCTCCAATCCGCTTGCAGGCGCGAGTTTCTACTTAACCGGCGTGCGCGACGCGAAAGAAAATGAGTTGATGTATTTCGAGATTCCCCTGGAAAAATATTTGAGCGCTCCGGAGCCGAAGAAACAGTAAAGCGCCAGGCGGCACGTGCCGGCCATCTATAATCACATCTTATGGCGACCACGCCAGCCATTTCCCGGGATCTGCTCGCCAAATACGAACCGGTCATCGGACTTGAAGTCCACGTGCAACTGCTGACCGCATCGAAAATCTTCTGTTCGTGTTCGACCCGCTTTGGCGATCCGCCCAATACCAATGTTTGTCCCGTGTGCTTAGGCCTTCCCGGCGCCTTGCCCGTGCTTAATCGCAAGGCCGTGGAGTTCGCGGCGCTCGCCGCAATGGCTCTTAATTGCCGCGTCAATGAAACGTCGATCTTCGCTCGCAAGAACTATTTCTATCCCGACTTGCCCAAGGGCTACCAGATTTCGCAGTACGACAAGCCGCTCGCCGAGCACGGATTCATCGCGATCGATCTCCCCGGCGGCAAGAAGAGAATTGGTATTACGCGGCTGCACCTTGAGGAAGACGCGGGCAAGAGTTTACACGAGGGATTCCCCGACGCTGCGACAAGAACGGCGATCGACCTCAACCGCACAGGCGTTCCGCTGGCGGAGATTGTCAGCGAGCCCGACATGCGCTCGCCCGACGAAGCTTACCAGTACCTCACGCGGCTGAAGGAGATCATCCTTTATACCGGCGTCAGCGACTGCAACAT
>PLHN01000440.1 GCA_003139975.1 Acidobacteriaceae bacterium | reverse complement strand
ATTCTGCTGGATATCGACAAGGTATTGGCGGTGCGCGAGCTCGCCAATGCTCCTGCGGCAGCCGAGGCTGCCGCCAGTGCCAAAGCCGGGGCGCAAAGCGCCTCGCCTGGAAAATAGCGAGATCGCAAGCCAAGATGAACACAAGTGAAGCGCCCGCACTTACAGATGCAGAACTGAGATTGCTGCAGGCTCTGGTTTACCAGGAGTGCGGCATGCACTTCGACGAGCGCCGAACCTCCTTTCTGCAGGACCGGCTGCAACGCCGATTGAAAGAGTGCGGGATGGACTCCTTCTACAGTTACTATCGCCTCCTGATCAGTCAGCCGGGGAAAAAGGAGCTGACGCAGCTGGTCGAGAACCTGACCGTCAATGAGACCAGCTTTTTCCGCAACAAGGCGCAGCTGGATCTGTTTCAGCGTGAGGTGCTCGACGATCTCTTGCAGCGCAAGCAGGAGCGGCGCGACCACAATTTGAGAATCTGGAGCGCGGGCTGCTCCACCGGACAGGAACCGTACACTCTGGCCATGATCGTGGCCGACGCCCTTTCCTATCACTCCATGCGCAATCCACCGGCCTTGGGATTATCGCTGCCTAAGCCCCTGGTGCTGCCACCCTGGCGCCTGGAGATTCTGGCCAGTGACATCAGCTATTCGGTTCTGCGCGCGGCGCAGGAAGGTTCTTACAGCGAGCCTCAGATGTCGCCCGTCGACTACGGCTTCCGGCTGCGCTATTTCGACAAGGTCGGCGCGCGCTACGTGGTCAAGAAAACCGTGAAAGAGCTCGTGCACTTCGACTTTCACAATCTGAAAACCGAGTACCTGCCGCAGCGCAACGACATCATCTTCTGCCGCAATGTGATGATGTATTTCGATGAAGCCGAGCAGAAGCGGCTGGTGGAAAAGTTCTACCGCTGTCTCAACCCCGACGGATACGTGTTCGTTGGGCACGCCGAAAGCCTGCTCGGGCTCACGAGCAAGTTCCAGATGGTGCATCACAATTCCGGCACTGCCTATCAGCGCCTTGAGGTGAATGTGTGAGCGTCTCCCCCGACGATCGCCTGAGCGAACTCCAGGAGCTGTTCTTTGAAAGCGCGGAGGAGCTTGTCCAAAGGCTGAACGAGGAAGCCTTGCGCCTGGAAAAATCGCCCGGGGATCCGGAAAGTTCGCGCAGTCTGCGCCGCACAGTCCATACGCTGAAAGGAGACTCGGCTGCCTGCAACTACCGCGAGCTCAGCGAACTGGCACACGAGTTCGAGGACGTGCTGACGCTTGACAACCCGGCAGCGGCCGGGGCTGTTCCCGAGCTCGCCCTGCGCGCCGCCGACCTGTTTGCAGCGCTGCTTGAAGCGTATCGCGGAAAGACGAATCTGCCGGACATTGAGCCTTTGCGTGCCGACATCGCACGGCTTGCACACGGCGGAGTGGATCCCGTGCCGCCCCAAGAAACCGGAAGAAGGACAAGGGGCAAGGGTTCGCACGCGGTTGCCCGCTGGTCGGAATATGAACAGCTGGCCATTGCGCGCGCCCTCGATGACGGCCAGCGCGTCCATCACGTGGTCTTGCAACTCGACCCGGACTGCGGCATGCCCATTGCCGCGCGTCAGATGCTCCAGCACGCCATGGCAGGTCTAGGAGAAGTTCTGGCTCTCTACCCCGCCGAAGGCAGCACGGAGATCTCTGCCAGGATCGAAGCTGCGTTGGCATCGGCCGAATCCGTCGAACAGATTCGAGCGCAATGCACAATTCCGACGATTTCGAAGGACGTAAGAATATCTCCTTTGCGCCGGCAGGCTGCGCCGGCGTCCCGACAGTCGCCGGCGGAATCGGCGGGCATACCAGAAACAAAAGAGGAGATTCAGCGACAAGCGCAAGGGGCGGAAGCAGATGATGCTCCGCACAACCTGGAGGTGACCACGCCAGCCAGCACGACGGCATCCGACAATATCCTGCGGGTGGATGCGGAACGAATTGATAGCGTGCTGGATCTGGTCGGTGAGCTGATTCTGGCCAAATCGATGCTCCAGCAAGCGCTGCTCGAATTCGGCGAGCGCTTTCCCAAGGACAGCCTGCGCGCAAAGTTTAGCGATGCAATGGCCTTTCAGGCACGCGTGTTGAACGACCTGCAACGGTCGGTGATGAAAGTTCGCATGGTGCCGGTCGATCAGTTGTTTCGCCGGTTTCCACGCACCGTCCGCGACGTAGCCCACCAGTGCGGCAAAGAAGTGGAACTGGCGATCCGGGGCGGAGATACCGATCTCGACAAAGGCATCCTGGACGCGCTCGCCGAACCACTCACGCACTTGCTCCGCAACGCCGTCGGACACGGCATCGAGACGGGAACCGAACGCGTGGCCGCGGGCAAACGGCCGCAGGGCACTTTGCGCCTGAGCGCGTATCACCAGGGCAACCAGGTAGTGATCGAGGTCTTCGACGACGGCCGTGGAATCGACATTGAAAAAGTGCGCGCGCAAGCCGTCGCGCAGGGCATCGTGAAATCTGAAGAGGCGGCGCGTTTGACCGAAGCCGAGAGCCTGGAACTGATCCTGCAGCCAGGCTTTTCGACGGCCGAAGAAATCACGGAGCTTTCGGGCCGTGGGATCGGGCTGGATATTGTACAGAGCGTTCTCACTCACTTGAAGGGAACGGTACAGATTGAAACCGCAGCCGGACGTGGCACGACTTTCCGTCTGCGCCTGCCGCTCACGCTGGCGATCATCCGGGCGCTGCTGTTCCGCGTCGAGCAGAAGCTCTATGCGCTGCCGCTGAATGCTGTGGCGGAAATAACGCGCACCACCGAAGAGGCGATCCACGAGGTTGGGCATTATGAAGTGCTGCAACTGCGCAACGACGTTCTGCCGCTGCTGCGCTTGGGCGCGGCGCCGCAGCCCGGCCCGGAATCGGCGGGCCGCAAGGTTTTTGTGCTGGTCATCAACCACAACGATCGCAAGTTTGGACTGATCGTGGACGAGTTAACGGGCGAAGAGGAGTTGGTGATCAAGGCTCTCGACGACCAATCCATCACGACCGACCTGGTGAGCGGCGCCGCGATTCTGGGCGATGGGCGCGTCGTTCTGATTCTCAACCTCATCGCTCTGGTGGAACGCTTTACGCGCGGGCGTCTGGATGGAGGCTCGCGAAAGGCAGGCCTGCTCTCGAACCTGGATCCCCTACACCAAAGCCGCGCGCAGAATCAGCCGGAAAAAGCGCGCGGCACAACAGGGGGCCGGGTATGAAGAAGAACGTGCGGGTTCTGGTCATCGACGACTCGGCGCTGATGCGCAAGCTGATTCCAAAGATCCTCGAATGCGATCCGTCCATCGAAGTCGTAGGCACGGCCATGGACGGCAATTTCGGCCTGAGAAAGATCAGGGAACTTGCGCCCGACGTGGTCACCCTCGATCTGGAAATGCCGGGTCTGAACGGGCTCGACACTTTGAAGGAGATTATGCGACACTCCCGCGTGCCGGTGATCGTCGTGAGTTCACACAGCACGGCGGGGGCGTCGGTCACACTCAAAGCGCTGACCCTGGGCGCATTCGATTTTGTGGCTAAGCCTACCGACGTTGCGGCGCGCATGCCGGAAATTGCCGGCGAACTGAGCAAGAAGATTCGCGCGGCCGCCCAGGACGGCATGGTTCAGCCTCAATTTGTGCCCGAGGAAGCGCCCAGCCCATTGCTCAGAAAGCAAAGTCCGGCCGCGCCCACCAGCATTATCGCTATCGGAGTGTCCACCGGCGGCCCAAACGCCCTGCAGTTTCTGTTTTCGCAGTTGCCGGTGGAGTTTTCCGGCAGCATCCTGGCGGTGCAACACATGCCCGACGGCTTCACCGAATTGTTCGCCAAGAGACTCGACGAAGTCTCCCCGATCCGCGTGAAGGAAGCGCAATCGGGCGACCTGCTGGTCGCGGGGCGCGCGCTGATCTGTCCCGGCAACCGTCACATGAAGGTGAAAAAACTTCCTCTGGGCAATGTGGTTGTGCTCTCGGATGAGGAACCGGTGAACGGACACCGCCCGTCGGTGGATGTGCTGTTCCGTAGCGTGGCCCAGGAGTTTGGACCGCAGGCTACAGCCGTCTTGATGACGGGGATGGGGGAAGACGGGGCCGCTGGAATCGGCGCCGTGCGCAGCGCCGGGGGATTGACGGTAGCGCAAAGCCGGAAGACATGCGTGGTCTTTGGCATGCCCAAAGCGGCCATCGAGCGTGGCTACGTCATGCGGGTCGCCGATCTTCATGACCTGCCCAACCTGCTCCAGGCGCAGTGCGTGGCCGACCACAATCGCGCCCAGGAGGAAGGCCAGGGCAAGGCCACTGGTGCCGGAAGTAACTAGAGTTATCTATCCGAAGGTATCTGGATCGTGATTAAGTAAACGATGGGGAGATGTACCATGGAAAAGTTTGCGCCTGTAAAGCGGAGCGGAGACGGGCAACCGGTGCGCTATCTGATCGTGGATGATTCCGTGTTTGCCCGCAAAAACCTGGCCCAGATGGTGGAGACCTTCGGTGGCCAAGTAGCTGGCGAGGCCGGAGACGGCGTCGCGGCGATCAGCGAGTACGAACGG
>PLHN01000429.1 GCA_003139975.1 Acidobacteriaceae bacterium | reverse complement strand
GGAGTGAGAGGGTTCTTGATCTCATGTGCCACGCGCCGCGCCACCTCGCTCCACGCCGACTGCTTTTGCGCGCGCAACAGGTCGGAAAGATCTTCAAAGACCAAAACGTAACCCAGGCGCTGGGCGGGATATTCGAGCGCGGCGACGGTTACAGCTGCATTCAGCTTGGCATGAGGCAAATTGATTTCGATGTTCGACGCCGTCATGCCCATGCGATCGGCGCGGCGCAAGAGTCCCTCGAGTTCATCCATAACATCCGCCGACAGCAGATCAAGCAAAGGGCGGCCCGCGAGGGCCGAGGGGCTGACAAATTCCGGGTGATCGGGATGGAACATTCTGCAAAAAGCCGCGTTGGCCAGAGTAACTCGGCGCGCGCCGTCGATCGAAACGACACCGGTCGGAATGCTTTCCAGAATCGTTTCAATATAATGCCGCCGTCCTTCGAGGGCCTCGTTGGCGGCGCCCAGTTCGCGGCTCGATGCCTCGATCTGGCGGCGGCTCGATTCGAGCTGCTCGGCCATGCTATTGAATGACTGCACCAGCTCGGCGAGTTCGTCGGTGGCGCGGATATCGACGCGATAATCCAGCTGCCCTTTCGAAATAGCCTCCGTGCCCGCCGCGATGGCAGCGACGGGGCGGTTGACCAGCTTGGACAAGAACAAGGCGAGCCAAGTCGAGGCGAACAGCACCAGCACGGTGAGAAGAAGAAGAAATCCGAGGTAAATCCGGCGGACGAGTTTTCGCTGGCGTGCCAGTTCGACATAGCGCTGCTGGCTATCCTGGATCTGTTTTGCGGTTTCTGCAAATTTGGGCGGCAGGGGCATGGCAACCAGCACCGTGCTGTTGCCAGCCGGCGCGGCGCCGACAATGTAGCTGGTCTGGCCCCACTGGAATTGCACATGCTCTCCGCGAACTGCCTGCCCAACGGGGAAGCGGTCTCTCATTTCAAGCCAGGGAACGGGAGTGTTAAGGCTGGCGACCGCGTTTCCGCCGGCCAGGGCCACGACGAATCCGCCCTGCAGAGTCGGCACATGTTCCTGCAATTCTTCATTAGCGGCTTTGAAGTTTCGGGCGGCGAGCGGCTCTTTGAACTCTTCCGACTGCGCAATGGATACCGCCTCCGAGGTTGCGTTCGAGCCCGCGTAATCGTAAAGCTGTGCTGACAAGGCCGCCGTATCGGCGCGCACCTCCTCGACCGGCTGTGAGAACCACTTATCAATGGAGCGGTTCATCAAGCCGTAGGAAAACCAGAACATAGCAATGACGGGTAAGAAAGACAGCAGCAGATTCACGACAACAAGACGGGTGCGGAACTTCGATCCGGCCACGCCCTGGCGGCGTTCGGCATAGAGCTTGAGCAGGTTACGCCCCAGCACCAGTGACAGGGCGACAAAAGTGAAGAAGATCATCCCCGTGAGCGTGGCGAAAAAGAAAAGCTGCTGATTGCTATCGGGGCTGATGAACTTCAGGTTGAACGAGGCCTGTGCGACCAGGAGCGCGAGCAGCAGAAAGGCGCCGATCGCCAGCGCGATCACGGCTTTCCGCCGGCCGGAGCTTTTCGTTTCGGCGTCGCGAGTTAGATTCGGTGCGGCCAAGGCACATGTGCCCCGCTGGACAGGCAAGCGGGGGGCGCAATTGCCTCATTATAGAGCGGGGGACTCTGCTAACGGTGTTTCGACAGCACTTGGCTTAGCGCTTCGTGGGCAGGCTTGGAGTGGAAGTTCCGATCGAACGGCAGCGCTGCGCCTTGCGTGTGCTTCGAATGCGACCCGATCCATGAGTACTTGTCGGTGAATCCCCAGGTCTGGATTGCCGTGCAGCCGGGGTGAGAAAGGCAGGCTTCGGCTACCTGACGATAGATGTCTGCCTGGCGCGCGAGATCCTCGGAACTCGCGTTTCCATTGGCGTCGACCGGGAGAGCGACGTCCATTTCCGTGATGTGCACTTGAAGGCCGAGACTCGTGAAGCGGGCGATATTTGCCGAGATGGAGGGAATATTGGCGTGAAGGTTGCCGATGTGCATTTGGAATCCGATGCCGTCGATGGGGACGCCATCGCGCAGGAAGGCGCGCACCATGGCGTAAATGGCATCCGATTTCGGATTGATCTCCTCGGCTTCGGCCTCGTTGTAGAAGAGAAGAGCCTGAGGATCGGCTTCATGCGCCCAGCGGAAACATTGCGCTAAATAGGCGGGGCCTTGGCCGGAAAAGCCGATGCCGGGCTGGTCATACCATAGCGTGCTGCGCAGTCTGCCGGCGTTCTTGCCTTCGTCGAAGGCCTCGTTGGCGACATCCCAGGCAAAGATTTTCCCGCGATAATGCCCGACCACGGTTTTGATGTGGGTCTCAAGCAGCTGTGCGAGTTGTTCGGGAGTGTAGTGCGCCGCCGTGAGCCAGACTGGATTTTGCTGGTGCCATACGAGCGTGTGTCCTCGGACCTTCATATCGTGGCGGGCGGCGAAGTCGACGATCTGATCGGCCTGCGAGAAATCGAACGACTTCAGATCGGGCCGCAACACCTCCCATTTCAAAGCGTCTTCCGGTTCGAGCATGTTGAACTCGCGCCCCAGCGTCGCGGCGTAGGCCGCCTCCGAAAGCTGCGCGGGACGAACCGCCGTGCCGATAAGCATGCCGGAATGCTGGGCGGCTTCGCGCAAGGAAATGGGAGCAGAGACCTCAGCGGCTAAAGCCCCAATTAGAAATAGGGTGGGCATCGCGGCGCTGAAGCGCTCCACCCCAGCATGCCAAAACCCGTCACCCTGGGGACCCCGGCGCTGCGCCACCCCAAAGCAGCGTTTTCCCACAGCACGAGAAAGACCCTCTCCAGGTATGCTCGCGAGTTTGCCTGCACTGCTCCAGCGCATAATGTACTACTCTGCGCCGGGAAGAAACTTCTGCAAAGGGCACCGCTCACACGCCGGTTGTGACTTTTTGCAAAAGTTCTTTCCTACCCCTACGATCAGGCCGTGCATTTCGTTAAAGACCTGTGCCGACGCGGTGCGCTGCGCGATGCTCATGCATGATGGCGCGTGACCGGAACCCGACGGACCACTGGCAACGGCGGGAGCGGAGATTGGTTTGAGCAGTTGCTCCGCCGAAGGGCCGAGCGCCTTTTCGAAGAGGTCCCGCATCTCTTCATAACTCGCGCGAGCGCCGACCAGTCTATGCCGGTCTAAAATGCGGCGCGTGTAAGCATCGACCACGAAGACGTGATGGTTGCCCCCGTAAAGGAGGATCGAGTCGGCGGTTTCCGGGCCAACCCCCTCTAGACCCAGCAATTCTTCGCGGAGCTTGACCGTTGGCTGGGCGAACATGCCCGTCAACGAGCCGGCATAACGCTCGTCGAGGAAGCTCACGAAGATTCTGATTCGGCGCGCTTTTTGCCGGAAGTACCCCGCGGACCGAATCAAGCGTTCCAAGTGCGGCAAAGGCGTGCGGCGAATGCCGCGGAGGCTGAGAATCCGTGCGGCGCGCAAGCTGCCGAGCGCGCGCTCCACATTCGTCCAGGAGGTGTTTTGAGTAAGGTAGGCGCCGACTATGACCTCAAACGCAGACTGAGCTGGCCACCAGTGTTGGCGCCCCCAGGAATGGTAGAGCGTTTCGAAGTAGCTACGGATCTGATTGTCAGGCTGCAAGGCTTCGCAATTCCCCTAAGAACACTTTGGATAATGTGCCCGCAAGAAGCTTCCACCACAGGGTACACAGGGTTATACGGGGGCGGCTAGGGATTCAACAGCGATTGAATCAGAGTTTTTTCTTGGAGTTCGTGAACAGGGCAACGCCGGCCGTCACTTAATTCCGACACGGAAGAACATGGCCTGCTGCGTGGAGGTTTTTCGCAACACCTCGCCTTTTATTCACAAATGTTCGCAAATGGAGCCCATGGGAAGTCCTTTGCCAGTACCGCCGTTCAGTACAAGTACCTAAGTTACTTTTTCAGAATGCCCGTTGGGTTGACAATTTGTGTCAGTGCGAAACACTCCCGTTGAATCCCCCCGGAAATCAGCGGTTTCGCATGTCCCGCGTTAGTGGCCAACAGGAGAGATATGTCTCAGCGGCTGGGTGACCTGCTCGTAAAAGAAAAGGTCATCACCTCAGAGCAGTTGGAACAGGCGACCAAGCTTCAGAAGGAGACGCACGTCCGGCTCGCCTCGGCTCTGGTGAAGTTGGGCTTCCTCTCCGACGAGGATGTCACCAACTTCCTCTCGCGCCAGTATGGCGTGCCGGCTATCAATCTTTCCTACTTCGAAATTGATCCTGCCGTCGTCAAGCTGATTCCGTTCGAAACCGCCCGCCGTTATCAGATCCTGCCGCTCAGTCGCGTCGGCGCTTCGCTCACCATCGCGATGGTTGATCCGACCAATGTCTTTGCCATGGACGATATCAAGTTCATGACCGGGTTCAACATCGAACCGGTCGTGGCTTCGGAAAGCTCCATCGTTGAAGGGATCGAGAAGGCCTACGGCACTTCGAAAGAAGAAGAGCTCGAGCAGGTCATGCAGTCGATCAACGATAGCGGCGACGCGGGCGACGTCGAGGTCCAGGGCGAACAGGAAGAGGTCACGCTCAAGGAGCTCGAAAAGGCTGCGGATGAAGCTCCCATCGTCAAGCTCGTGAACCTGGTGTTGACCGATGCCGTCAAGCGCGGGGCGAGCGACATCCACATGGAGCCGTACGAAAGAGAATTCCGGGTGCGCTTCCGCATTGACGGCGTTCT